>DATGEW010000059.1:0-8356 GCA_035309745.1 Saccharimonadales bacterium (SeqCode) | reverse complement strand
TTTTCGGCAAAAATAGTGCAGGCGCTGGGAGATGCCAACGCCCGCAACCGGGCCCGCGACTGGCAGCGCACGTACGTCCGCCAATTCGATATCGAACAAGTCGGCCAGCAGACGCTGGAGGTATATAACCAGGCGTTGCATAAGCGGCGCGGCTGAGCCATAATACCGGGTAGATGTTTACGCTGCGTCCCAAAACCAAACGCGACACCGTCGAATTTACCATTTCCAGCCGGACGGTTATCCGGGTGCTCGCCCTGGTGCTTGTTTCTATTCTTGCGCTCGCCGCACTGCGCCGGGCCGAACATGCCCTGGTGCTTATTTTTACCGCTTTCTTTTTGGCCTTGGCGCTCAACGGGCCGGTGCACTGGGTGGCTGTGCGTTTGCCCGGCAAGCGCCGCGGCAGCCGCGCGGCGGCCACGGCGATCTCGTTTTTCGTCGTTATTGCGTTTTTGGCCGGATTTTTAGCCCTTATTGGGCCGCCGTTGGTGCGCCAAACGAGTAACTTTATTAGCGCCGCGCCCGCAATTGTGGAAAACGCACGCGACCAAAATAGCACCCTCGGCCAGTTCATTACCCGTTACAATTTGCAGGGCCAAGTCGATAAGCTTTCGCATCAACTTTCTGACCGCCTGGGCAATATTGGGGGCACCGCGCTCGGCGGCCTGGAAAAATTGGGGAGCAGTATTTTTTCGGTGCTGACCATTCTCGTGTTGACCTTTATGATGCTCACCGAAGGCCCGCGTTGGTTGCGTTTTATCCGCGATCTCGTGCCCGACGAACACCACGGCCGCCTCGACCGGCTGGCGCTCGACATGTACAAAGTGGTCAAAGGCTATGTAAACGGCCAGGTCGTGCTGGCATTTATTGCATCGTCCTTGCTACTGCCCGCACTTATTATTTTGCATGTGAGCTATCCGGCGGCGCTACTGGTGGTGGTGTTTGTGTGTGGACTCATTCCGCTCATCGGGCACACTATTGGCGCGGTAATCGTCACCACCGTCGCACTGTTCCATTCACCGTGGGCGGCGATTATTATCCTGGCGTACTATATTTTGTATCAGCAGATCGAGAACTACATCATTCAGCCGCGTATTCAGGCAAACTCCACCAATATGTCGCCGCTGTTGGTATTTGCGGCGGTTATTATTGGCGTCAGCTTTGGCGGACTATTTGGCGGGCTGGTGGCTATTCCGGCCATGGGCTGCCTGCGCATTTTCGCCCTCGACTACCTGCGCAGCCGCCACATTATCGAAGAATCCACTTACGAAGACATAGCCGGGCAGAAAAAGTCTGCGCCCCAGACAGGCCATTAAAGGTCTTGACCGAATAGGGTGTATGTTACCCCAGACGAGACCAAATGGGGCCGTTTTGGGTGTCGCGGAGGGAGATTCCTTGTCCGGCCAGTTGGTCGCGGAGTTTGTCCGACAGAGGCCAATCTTTGGCCTGGCGGGCGGCTTCGCGGCTGGCGATGAGGTCTTTTTGCTCGTGGGTAATATCTGGGCGGTCTGCCAGGACCAGACCGAACAGGCGGTCTAAAATGTTCAATAGCGACTGAATTTTTTCGGGGTCAACCTGCTCGGTGTCCGCTAATTGAGCCAGCCAGCGCAATGCCTCGGCGGTATTGAGGTCGTTCCTGAGTGCGTCTAACATATTGCTGAGAGCGGTTTTATAGGCGGCGGCCAGTTCCCCGCCGCGCTGGTGTGCTGCTTTCTGGTGTTTGAGATCGGCCCAGGCGCGCAAGCCCGTCAACAGATTTTGCGCCGCGTCCAAACTCTCCCAGGTGAAATTCACCTGGCTGCGGTAGTGCGATTGCAGCACTTTTATGCGGAATGTCAGTGGGTCGTAGCCTTTCGCCACGATGTCGTCGAGGGTGTAGAAATTTTTGGCCGACTTGCTCATTTTTTTGCCGTCTACCAAAATGTGATCGTTGTGGGCGAAGATGTGCGCCATCATCGGATCGGTTTCGAGCGCGGTACTTTGAGCGATTTCGTTTTCGTGGTGCGGAAAAATGAGATCGACGCCGCCGGTATGAATGTCGAACGGCTGGCCGAGGAGTTGCCGGCTCATCACCGAACACTCTATGTGCCAGCCCGGCCGGCCTTTCAGGCTATGACCGTCCAGCGTAAAATCCCAGGCCGGTTCGCCGTCTTTCTGCGTTTTCCAGAGGGCGAAATCGTGCGCCGATTCTTTATCGTATTCGTCGTTTTGGATGCGCGCCTCAGAAGTGTTCTGGGCGTTCAGCTCCAGCAGCTGGCCGTAGGTCTTGCCGGCCTTGCGATACGCATCGATGGAAAAGTACACACCGTCGTCGGCAATATAGGCGAAGCCCTTTTTGTGCAGGCGGCTAATTAAATCCTGCATGCCCCAGATAACTTTCGGATCGGTGGCGCGCACGAACTGCAAGGCGCCTACATCGTTGCCGATGCGGCGCATATCGTCGTTAAAAATTTGTATGTACTTGCCGGTCAGTTTTTGGAGGGCTTCGTGCGGCGTGTCGCTGGGGAACTCCTCACGGCTCCGGCGAATGGTTTTGTCGTCGACGTCGGTGTAATTCATGGCGTGCTGCACGTCAAAATTGCCGGCGACCTGAATGGCGCGCCGCAGCGTGTCTGCAAAAACGTAGGCGCTGAGGTTGCCAATGTGGGCATGGTCGTATACCGTGGGGCCACAGCTGTACATGCGCACGGTTTTGCCGTCCAGCGGTTGGAGCTCGGTGAGCTTACGCGTCAGCGTGTTGTAGAGTTTCATGGGATTGTTCCTGTTGAAGGTTGTCGAGGAGTTCTGCGGCGAAATGTATACACTCCGATTTTACTTCGTTAAACGGGCGGCCGTTGGTAATTTTGAAGCCGCTGGCGTACGGGTGTCCGCCGCCGCCAAAATGTTCAGCCAGTTTGCCGGCCACCGGATAGCCGTAGTTAGCGCGGATTTTGGCCGTGATGCGCCCGTCGTTATACAGCTTAAACGCAACTGCCAGCTGCGCACCGATAGCGCCGCGCATATCGTCGAGCACCAGCATCGAAGGGTTATACTGCGCGCTGTACTTTTCGATCTCGGCCCACGGGATGGTAATGGTTGCCAACCGGTTGTCGGCGTAATATTCGATGCGCTGCAAGAGCTCGCCTTTGTAGGTTATGAGTTCCGGGCTTTTACGCATTAGCTCGCGCCGATCGGTGTCGAGTTTGGCCAGGCTCACCCCGCCCTCCACCAGTTCGCCAATAATATGAATGCTGCGCGCGCTGGTCGCCTCGGTAATCAGCCCCATACTGTCGGCCATGATGCTGGTGGCGATCATTTCTTTGGCGCGCTGGTTGAGCGGCCAGCCGAGCTGACGCGCGAGCTCGTAAATAACTTCGCCGGTGGCTACGGCCGTATGATTGCACACCACGGTAGCGTGAGCGATAGTATTTTCCACCGCGTGATGGTCGAGTACAATGCTGGGTTTGCTCGCCACCCATCCTTTTTGCCCGCTTTTGTTGAGCTGCTCAAATAAACTACTGGCACTGGTATCCACAATGATGCTGGCATCGATATGCTGCGGCAGCTCTTTGCTGACTCGGTCCCAGCCTGGCAAATAATGCAGATACGACGGAATGTCCACTCCGCAGTACAAGTGCGGCTCCTTGCCCATGTCGCCCAATATTTGTTCGAGCGCGAGCGCGCTGCCCAAAGAATCGCCATCCGGATTGTCGGCCTGCAAAATAACCACGTGCGTGGCATCTTGCAGTATTGTTTTGATGTGGTCTGCTTCGGGATAGTGCTGCATAGCCTAGGTCTATTGTACCTTAGGGGACCCGTTAGCGGTACGTTGGGCCAGGATTTCGTCCAGCCCGGTATAATGCGGTTCGCATTCGCGGAACAGCGGGTCGTTTACGAACGAGAATGGCTTCCATTCAAGCGCTGCGATTTCTTGCTTGTCGCTCGCGTGGGGCTCGCCTTTCCATTCAGAAACTAAAAAGCCGATGTCGACCGTGTACACATCTTCGGAGTAACGATTGTGATAAGCGGCGATAAGCTGGAGATCGTCGCGGGCGATGGTTACGCCGAGCTCCTCGCGCGCTTCACGGATTGCGGCAGCTTGGCAGTCTTCGCCAAAATCAACGAAACCGCCGGGCAGGTCGTAAAATCCTTTGTGCGGATCGACCGCCCGCTTGCTGACGAGCATTTTGCCGTCGCGAACCAGTGCTATAAATACCGAGGCCTTGGAGTTGTTCCAAAAATGCCAGCCACAGGCTTTGCATTCGTAATTGGTGTCGTCCAACTTTTGGACGGTGTGCTGTTTGCTGCACTGTGGGCAGTAGGTGAACATCATAGTGCTTGCCTGCCTTCGAGGGCGCGGGTGAGCGTGATTTGGTCGGCGTATTCCAGGTCGACCCCAATGGGCAGGCCGCGCGCCAGGCGGGTTATTTGCACGTTCCGGTCGCCAATCTGCTGCTGGATGTAGAGCGCGGTCGATTCGCCTTCCACACTGGCGTTGGTGGCCAAAATGACTTCCTGCACGTGGTCGTCGTCGATGCGGGCAACGAGTTCGGCAATGTGCAGCTGCTCCGGCCCTACCCCGTCGATGGGTGATACCAACCCGCCCAGCACGTGGTACGTGCCGCTAAACTGGCCGGTTTTTTCCAGCGCCACAATGTCGAACGGCTCGGCAACGACCGCCACCACCGTTTTGTCGCGCCGAGGGTCGGTGTACAGGTCGGATAATTCCTGCCCGGCTGGCACCAACGCAAACGTCTTCTTGCAAACGCCAATGCCGGTGTGCAGCCCTTGCAGCGCCGTTGCCAGGTCACGCGCCTTGCCCGGATCGTGCTTCACTAAGTAGTAGGCGTAGCGTTCGGCCGTGCGCGGCCCCACACCAGGGAGTTTCCCCAGCGCATCAATAACGTCGGTAAGCGCGGGCGGCAAAATGGGCATAACGATATATGCTACAGGCCGAGGTCGCCCAGGGCGCCCATCATCGGCTGCATTTTTTCGGCGGCAAGTTTTTGACTGGCCTGAATCGCTTCTTTTACGGCGTCTTCCAGCCAGCGTTCCAGCTGGCCGATGTCGTCGAGGTCAACGTATTCAGGGTCGATGTGGATCTTCTTAATTTTCTGTTCGCCGGTAATTTCCACCCTTACCGCGCCATCACCCTTTTCGATGGTGATGACTTCTTTTTGCAGCTCTTTTTGCAGCTTTTTCACCTTCAATAGCATTTTGGCTTGGTCAAAACGGCTCATCTTCGTGCGTCTCCTTTACTTCTTTTCTATTGTAACAGATGCGGGAACGGTAAAGACGGCCTTGGTGTCCGGTGAGCCGGGCCAGGCCGTAAAGTAATGCATGAGTCCGTAAACGATGCTGGCGACGACGGCGATACTTACCATCCCGATACCGATGCTCTGCGCGATCATGTTGCGCGGAAACACTACAAACCAGCGGTCGAGCAAAAAGCCGGTGCCGGCCGCCACGAGTATGTATAGGAATGGTACGAGGACAGTGAGCGTTACGCTATTGCCTAGCCCGATGAGCACCGTGCCTATGCAGAGGATAACGACGAACAGTTTCGTGCGCAGGAGCCCGAAGTGGCGTGCATACAGGTAGCCGCCCAGGCCGAGCATGGCGAGCGTAAAGGCGTCGAAGAGTCCCAAACGGCCGAGCCAATGCTCCGGGTTAAATGGTGCATGCACTACGATGGCGAGCGGCACGCTGGCGAGGTTATGTAGTACGCCCCACACCTGCGGCCAACCTGCCGCTGGCAGCCCTGCCATGGTTTTGGCGAGCGCCGGCGAGTGATATATGCCCAGGCCGAGCGGCACGAGCGCCGCCAAAAAGACGAGCCCGCCGAGCGACACGGCCCACAACTGTTTTTTGAACACGCGATCTATATTTTCCCACTGCCAGAGCACCCCGGCCAAAATAATCCATACCATGCCGGGCACGTACAACAAAGCGGTGGCGAGCACAAAGCAAAGCAGCAGGACCAGCGGGTTGGCGGTGCGCTTCAGCCAGACGCCGCAGCTGGTTAAGATGAACACTCCAAAGAGCAGAACCTCTGGCGTGCCGAGCCGTGCAGTGTGCAAAAACCACGGGGATGCCGCAAACAATGCCGTCCCAAACAATGCCGTGCGCAGGCCGTGCCAGGTGCGTACCAGTAAAAAGAAAGCGGCCAGGCACGCAATGCCAAAAAGAGTGGCGGCGAACCGGACGGCCAACAGCTGGTGGTGCCCGGGTGCAAACTGCAATAGCCGCACGGCAAGCGTAAATGGAGCATTCACCGGGTGGTGAAAAATGTACAAAAAGCTATGACTCTGCTGGAGCGTGGCCAACTCGTTTGCGCTATAGCCGCCGGTCGGGCCCGCCAGTCGCACCCACAGCAGGGCACCGCCGGCTACCAGCGCCCCGCCGATGGCCGCAAGCGGCCGCCAATTCGAGAATAGGTC
This sequence comes from Saccharimonadales bacterium (SeqCode), assembly GCA_035309745.1. Taxonomy (GTDB): domain Bacteria; phylum Patescibacteriota; class Saccharimonadia; order Saccharimonadales; family UBA4665; genus PMNU01. The sequence continues at coordinate 1,940 of DATGEW010000059.1, read as the reverse complement.
TAAAAACGACGCCTTTCGCATGTTGTTTTCAGTATAGCATTATCGGGGCGGCAGGCGCAGGCACCGCTACTCGGCGAAAGGGTTGGCGTGCTTGGTATCGAGCGAGCGGAAACGCTGCTTGTCACGCTCGAAGTACAGGTCGATGTTGTCGGTCGGACCGTTGCGGTGCTTCTTAATAAGAATAGTAGTGATATTTTTATTTTCAGTTTCCGGATTGTAGTAATCTTCGCGGTAAATGAACGCCACCACGTCGGCATCTTGCTCAATAGAGCCGGATTCGCGCAGGTCGGCCAGCTGCGGGATTTGCGGGCTGCGGCTTTCGACCGACCGGCTCAACTGGCTGAGGGCAATAAGCGGCACGTTCAGCTCGCGCGCCACGCTCTTCAGACCGCGCGAAATTTCCGAGATTTCCTGCACACGGTTGTCACTGCCGCCAAATTTGCTCCCGCCGCTCATCAGCTGGAGGTAGTCCACGATTATCAGGCCGAGGCCATGCTGGTGCGCCTCGCGGCGTGCTTTAGTGCGTAGGTCGCTCACCGTAATGCCGGGCGTGTCGTCGATGTAAATTTTGGCCTCGCTGAGCGTACCCATCGCCTGGCCGATTTTTTCAAAATCTTGGTCGGTAAGATTGCCGGTACGCAGCGCCCACGCATCCACCCCCGATTCCATGGAAAGCAGCCGGTCCACCAGCTGCTCTTTAGACATTTCCAGGCTAAAGAACAGTACCGGCTCCTTAGCCTGCACCGCCACATTGTGGGCGAGGTTCAAAACCAGTGCGGTCTTGCCCATACTCGGTCTTGCCGCCAAGATGATGAGGTCGCTGCGTTGCAGACCGGCAAGGACGTTGTCGAGGTCGCGGAAACCGGTAGGGACGCCGCGGATTTTGCCCTTATCTTTGTGGAGCTCGTCCAAACGGTCGAAACTGTCGGCCAGAATGGTCTCCAGGCTCACGATATTTTGTTTTACGTGCTGCTGGCTGACCTGGAATAGCCGCTGCTCGGCCTCTTCTATAAGATCGCGTAGCTGCTTGGATTCGTCGTAGCCGAGCGTGGTCATCTCCTGGCTGGCGCGGATGAGCCGGCGGCGCAGCGCTTTTTGCGACACGATGTCGGCATACTGTTCCACATGGCTGGCCGTCGGCACGAAGTTGGTCAGCTCGGTGAGGTACGATGCGCCGCCAACCATCTCCAGAAAACCGTTGCCTTTGAGCTGGTCGCTTAGCGTCAGCACATCGATCGGACTGCGCCGCTCGTACAGTACTAAAATCGCTTCATAAATGCGGGCGTGCCGCGGATCGTAGAAGTCGTCGATACCGACGCTGTCGGCAATTTTCACCAGGGCATCGGCGTCAATTAAAATCGCCCCCAGCAGGCTCGCCTCGGCCTCCAGGTTGTGCGGCGCTTGTGCTTTTCCCTGGTCATCCATCTGTTACGATTCTAGCAGTTCGGCGCCGCCAAAGATATTGCTTATGTTTTTGAGGGCCTCACTTTGGGGCGGTGCGGAGACCGGCTCGGCCTGTACGGTATGGATAATTGCCTCTTCGGGCGGCAGGTCCGGTACGGCAATTTCGTCTGGGCCGGCGGCCTCACCCAGCACACTTGCAACGCGGACGCTTTGGCCGCAAACTTCTTTGAGCACCTCGGCCAAGAGTTCTTTATTACGATTTTCGTTCAGACGTTTTTGGTAGAAGGCGACACCACATTCCAGCGTGATTTTACCCGGCTCGAAATGCGGCCGGACAGTGCGGACAATGCTATACAGGGTATTGTGCTTGGCTTTGACTGCCGCCAAAATTTTAGGCCAGTCGGCGCTGGTGAGTTCTACAGTGGCAGCCGAGGGGTCTGCGGGCGGCGCTGCCTCTTTGGGTTCGTCCGCGCTCGCTGCTTTACGCAGTTTACTGGGGTGCGGTTCTACTTGCACCGGCGGCTTGGCTTGCACTT
>DATGEW010000058.1:0-2704 GCA_035309745.1 Saccharimonadales bacterium (SeqCode) | reverse complement strand
CAGCCGGCCGCTATTGCTCAGTTGACCAACGGCTTGGAAGATGGGTTGCGCCACCAAACATTGCTGGGCGTGACCGGCTCCGGCAAAACATTTACCATGGCCAATATTATTCAGCAGGTCCAGCGGCCAACGTTGGTACTTTCGCACAACAAAACACTCGCCGCGCAATTGTACGAGGAATTTAAGCGATTCTTTCCCGATAACGCGGTGCACTACTTCGTGAGCTACTTCGATTACTATCAGCCGGAGGCATATATTCCGCGCAGCGACACGTATATCGAAAAAGACTCCCAAATAAACGAGGAGATCGATCGCCTGCGTCATGCGGCAACCGATGCCTTGTTGACGCGCCGCGACGTGATCATTGTCGCGAGCGTGAGCTGCATTTATGGCATCGGCTCGCCGGCAGACTACAACGACTTGCGGGTGAGTGTCAAGACCGGTGAGCGCCGGATGCGCGATAAGCTCATGCGCCACTTAACCGACATTCAATATCAGCGCAACGACGTCGATTTTCACCGGGGCACCTTCCGTGTGCGCGGCGATGTCATCGATGTTTTTCCAGCCGGCGAAGAGCTGGCTTACCGCATTGAATTTTTTGGCGACGAGGTAGAGCGGATTGTAAAAATCGACCCGCTGACCGGCGAAATTTTGGCCAAGCCCGATACGCTGGAGATTTTCCCCGGCAGCCACTACGTCACACCGAACGAAAAATTGCAGCAAGCGCTGGGGAAAATCGAGCAGGAGTTAGACGAGCGGCTTCGCCAATTTAAGGGCGAAGGTAAGTTGCTGGAGGCCCAGCGCCTGGGGCAGCGCACGCGATTTGACCTCGAGATGCTGCAAGAGACCGGCTTTGTTAAAGGCATCGAAAACTACAGCCGCTACCTCACCGACCGCGAGCCCGGCGACCAGCCGGCCACGCTGCTCGACTATTATCCCGATGATTTCCTGATGCTGATAGACGAAAGCCACATGACGATACCGCAAATCCGCGGCATGTACAACGGCGACCGCGCCCGCAAGGAAGTACTCGTAGAGCACGGCTTCCGCCTGCCCAGCGCGCTCGACAACCGGCCGCTGACGTTTACCGAATTCGAAAAGCACGTGAACCAGGCGATTTACGTGAGCGCCACGCCCGCGCAGTACGAGTTGAGCCGCTCACCCGAGCCCGCCCAGCAGGTTATCCGTCCTACCGGGTTGCTTGATCCGCCGATTGAAGTCCGGCCGATCGAGGGGCAGATTGACGATCTTATTGCTGAAATCCGCAGCACTGTAGCCAAGCATCAGCGCGTGCTGGTCACTACGCTCACTAAACGGATGAGTGAAGACCTGACTGAGTATTTGCAGGAGCTGAACATGAAGGTCGCTTACCTGCACAGCGATGTTGACACACTCGACCGCACTGATATTTTGCGCGACCTCCGCCTGGGCGTGTATGACGTGTTGGTGGGTATTAACTTGCTACGCGAGGGGCTGGATTTGCCGGAGGTCTCGCTGGTGGCGATTTTGGACGCCGACAAAGAAGGCTTTTTGCGCAGCGAGCAAGCGCTTATCCAAACCGTCGGCCGCGCCGCGCGCCACGTGGAGGGGCACGTCATAATGTATGCCGACCATATTACCGACAGTATGCGGAAAACGATGGACGAGACCACGCGCCGCCGTAAAATCCAAGAGGCCTACAACACCAAACACGGTATCACGCCCACTGGTATCAATAAAGCCATCGAGAAAGGCCTACGGCCGGATCTCCCCGAAGAAGCGAAGCGTGCCAAGCTCGACCTCAAAAAAATTCCGAAGGACGAGTATAAAAGCTTGGTGAAAGACCTCACTGCCCAGATGGATCTGGCTGCCGCCAACCTGCAATTCGAGCAGGCCGCCGAAATCAGAGATATCATTAACGATATAAAAGGCAAAATGTAACCATGCCGCCGCGCGTGGAGATTCCCGAAATCCATTGCGCAAAAGAAACGTTGCGGTATGTGCGAGGTCTTGTCCGACAAGCAAAAAAGGAGGCGGAATGCCCGCCGCCCGCTGTATGGTCTGCGGCGTGGAGTCCGAGGGAGGGCAGTGAGCTTTTGTTGCCAGACCGAACAGCTTTATTCGTTTCAGGTCCTGTATCTCAGCCGCCACTCCGGCGTTTCGGGGTTGCCGAACCAACTAACTCTGGGGAGTTCGCCACGGCAGTAGCCTTCCGATTCCACGATCCGGACGACGGTGCCGACGGCATCTGGCAGATTGCCCGTTTGCCAGAAGCAGCGCGTGAAGTGGCGGTGCAGCTGGGGCGGCCTATGGTTGAAGTTTGTCTTGGCGAGTTTGCAGGCGACACGTTTCGCGGCCTGGATACGCGCAATTACGCCACGCTGCAACTTGCCCACATGACGGGTGTGTTCGCCCGCGCGCTGGTTGTGGTTTCAGACCTCGGCAGTATCTGATATAGTAGACTAGATATGGCAGATTTATCTCGGGATGATGTGTTAAAATTGGCCCGGCTTGCCCGGCTGACCTTAACCGACGAAGAAGTCGAACGCTACCGGAAAGAACTCAGTGAAATTTTGCAGTATGTGGAACAGCTGCAGAACGCTGACGTCACTGGCCTTAAGCCCACCAGCCAGGTCACCGGCCTCACTAATGTTATGCGCGACGACCAAGTAGACGATTATGGTGTGACCCCGGACGATCTGTTGCGTATTGTACCGCACGTGCA
>DATGEW010000057.1:0-3804 GCA_035309745.1 Saccharimonadales bacterium (SeqCode) | reverse complement strand
GCCGGCCGCCGGGTCTTTGAGCACCGATGGTTCAAGCTTGCCGTTAAAGCAAAAGCTTACTTCGTCGCCGCCAAGGGCGTGCAGCGCGTCGAGCAGATACCGCGAGTTGAGCGTAATACTGCCGGTGCCAGTCACTTTGGCGTCGGCGTTGGCGGTATTTTCGCCCAGCTGCGAAGCAATCGAGCGGATACTGAGCTCCTGTGTGCCTTCATCAACATTCAAGGTAATGCTGCCTGCACTTTCGCGGGCGAACAGGCTGGACACTTTGGTGGCGTTGAGCAAATCTGCCCGTTTAAGGTTCGCGGTGACGGCGAAACGAGCGGGGATGAGTTTGCGGTAGTCGGGGTATTTGCCCTCGATGAGCCGGGCGACCAGCTCTACATCGCCAACCTGGAACAGCACTTGTTGTTCGTCGCTCGTCACCTGCACATCGTCTTCGGCATCGCTCAAAATGCGCAGCAAATCTTGCATAGCCGAAACCGGCACCAGCAGATTGATGTCTTCGGCAGTCGCAATCAGCTCCTTTTCGGCCAACCGATAGCTGTCGGTGGCTGCCATATACAGTTTGCCGTCGCTGGTATGCAAATACACGCCGGTAAGTACGGGCCGAGCTTCGTCGGTGCTGGCGGCAATGACGACCTGCTGCAAACTCTTTTTGAGCACACTGGCGGGTACGCTCCACTTTTTGCCTTCGGTAATCGCCGGCATCACCGGAAATTCTTCGGCCGATACGCCATTAATGACTGATTGGTACTGCTCGGTTGCGATGTTGAGCTTGTAATCATCCAAACCCAGGTCGATTACGCCCGCAGGCAGGCTGCTTACAAAATCCTGCATGAGCCGGGCAGGGGCGGTAATCGCACCGTCTTCGGTCACTTTTGCGCCAATATAATGCGTTATGGCAATGTCGAGATTGGTGGCCGCCACGCTCAGCCGGTTGTTGACGGTCTTAATCAGCACGTTGGCGAGTACGGGCAGGGTACCCCGCGCATTGGCTACTCGTGCTACGGTACCAAGCGCTTTGTTTAGATTTTCCTGAGTGACCTGCAGTTTCATGCGTGAGGCTCCTTTACTAAATAACTATACATATATGTAGTTGTCGTAGTTATAGGCCATGTGGAAAGTGGGGATAAAGCGGCCGGTAACAGGTTATGGTACGCGTATGTGCGGTGTGCAGAACGAGTGGTCAGCCAGTGGGTGAACCTGCGGCTAAGTACCCGATATGTACTCGCCGCCCGCAGGGAACGGGCAGGAGCTGCGCACAAATTGTGTGCAACACGGGCGGCTAGCCGCAGCATTTTCACACCTTGTGCACAGCTTTTACGCATACAATTTGTCCTTTATGGCCGAGATCGCCGAACGGATGTCGGCATCGGAATGCGACTCTTTTTCAATCTTTTCAATAGAGTGAATGGCGGTGGTGTGGTCTTTGCGGCCCAGCTCACGGGCAATTTTCGGAAAGCTGAGGTGTAGTTCGCTGCGCAGCATATACATCGCAACCTGGCGGGGCACCACGATGTCTTTATCGCGCTTGGGCCCCAAAATATCTTCCATAGGGATTTGAAAGTGCCGCGCCGTACGTTCGATAATCTGCCGGGCACTGATGTGTTTGGGCCGGACGCCGTGTGAGCCAAGCAGGCTACTGGCGATACCCATATTGGGCTCCAGCCCGCGCATTTCACAAAAAGCCAGGAGCTGGTTGAGCGCGCCCTCCAGCTCACGGATGTTGGTCTGTACGTTGGTGGCCAGATATTCGGTCACGTCGGATGCAAGCGGAATACCCTGGTTTTGGGCTTTGGTTTGCAGGATGGCGCAGCGCGTTTCAAAGTCCGGCGTCTGCATGTCGATGCTCATACCCCATACAAAGCGGCTGCGCAAGCGTTCTTCCAGTGTAGGGATATCGCGCGGCGGCTTATCGCTGCTGATGATAATTTGTTTGCTGGCCTGGTGTAGGGCGTTAAAGGTGTGGAAGAACTCTTCCTGCACTTTTTCTTTGCCGGCAATAAACTGCACGTCGTCCACTATGAGTACGTCCGCCCCGCGATAAAAGTCGGCAAAATCTGTATTCTTTCTAAAGCGCAGCGCGTCGACGAACTCTTGCAAGAATTGCTCGCTGCTTACATACACGACCCTGGCTTTGGGGTTACCCGCCAGCACGGCGTTGCCAACCGCCTGAATGAGGTGTGTTTTACCAATCCCTACGCCGCCATATAAAAAGAGCGGGTTGTATTTGGTGCCGGGCTGCGCGGCCACGGCTTGGCAGGCGGCGTAAGCCAGCTCGTTTCCGCTGCCGACAATGAAGTTTTCGAAGGTATATTTGTCGTTTAATCCCTGGCGATAGGTGTGCGTGAGACCGCTACTTTGTGCTTTTGCATTGGTTATAGACGAAGGGGTGGCCGACACGGTGTTGTCGTTTCCCCCGTGGAGCACCACCGATTCTTCCTCGCGTTGCGCCGGTGTAAGCGACGAGTGAATTTTGTACTCAACCCGCGCCGCATCAGCGCCATTTTTGTGCAGGGTTTGCACGATGAGCTCGTTATATTTACGCTCGAGCTGCTGCTTAATGAAAACGTTGGGCACCCCAATCACAATGCGTTCGTCGTCCTGTTTGAGCAGCACGGTATTTTTAAACCACGTTACAAAGTTGCCACGCGATACGGTGAGCTCAATTTCACCTAAAACTGCCTGCCACAAACCAGTGTTCATACCCTCACTCATACTTATACCCAAGACTATACCCTATGTAGATGGACTTTTCCACATGCCTTTCGTAAGAACCGGGTATCCAGCAGCGAGCAACAGAAAGCAGTTAAAGTTATACACATCAATAAGCCATCTCTGTAAAATCTGTGGAAAGTACTTGGCGAAGTGTGGAAAACTTGCTAGTATTGGGAGGGTAAATATTGCCATTTTTACAAAAGAGTGGCAACTAAGAAAAGGGAAATGCAGCAAGCGGACGCCTGGCTTGTCCCGGCGGGCGCCTTCCTGTAAAGTGAGAGTATATGCCAAAACGAACGTACCAACCCAAAAAACGCCAGCGTTCCCGCGAACATGGTTTTATGAAGCGCATGGCCACCCGTGCCGGCCGCCTGGTATTGCGCCGGCGCCGTCAAAAGGGCCGCAAAGAACTGTCTAAATAACCTGCCATCACCAGGGGCGGGGCGACTTTGCTGGCAGCCGAAAGAAGGTTTAACCACCAATGATCCACTCCACACATCGCTTTCACGGACGGAGCGCACTCCGCTTCGTGTACCAAAAAGGTGTGGTGGTACGGGGAGAGGTGCCGATCGCACTGCGGTATGCGCGCAACCCGCGCGCCCGTAGCTGGCGGGCGGCCGTGGTGGTAAGCCGCAAAGTGAGCAAAGCGGCCGTGGTGCGCAACCGCATCCGCCGCCGCATTTTTGAAATCGTCCGCCAGCACGCCGCGGCATACACGCCGCAGTACGACCTGGTGTTTAGCGTGTATGACGCGGCACTCGCCACGATGGATTACGAAACGCTCGAACGCATTATTGTCGGCCAGCTGCAAAAGGCGGGCATCCTGGCCGCGCCAACACCACCCGGCGGTAATCATGGTATAGTAAACAAAGAAGGAGACGCATAATGTTCACGACGCTGATTATCCAGCCCATCTTTAATCTGCTGGTGCTCATTTATGCCCTGTTGCCCGGCCACAACTTCGGCCTGAGCATTATTATTTTCACCATTGTCGTGCGCATATTGATGTATCCGCTGGTAAAGAAGCAGCTTCACCAGGTAAAGGTGATGCGCAAGATCCAGCCGGAAATAAAGCGCATCAAGGCC
>DATGEW010000056.1:0-2366 GCA_035309745.1 Saccharimonadales bacterium (SeqCode) | reverse complement strand
TATCATACAGAGGTCATGATTGTGACGTTAACTGGGGTGAACGACTATCTTCGGACGCAGGAGCTCAAAGGGCTGTTGGATGCTTTTGTGCGCCAGTACACCGACATGGCAGTGGAACGGTTCGACGGCGAAGAAACGGGCGCTGCCACCATGCGTGGCGCGCTTGCCAGCCTGCCGTTTTTAACCGAGCGGAAACTCGTGGTGCTGCGCGAGCCGGGCAAACAGAAGGCTTGGGCCGAGCAGATCGGCGACATATTGCAAGATGTGGCCGAAACGACCGACGTTATTATTGTCGAACCCAAGCTCGACAAACGCCTGAGTTATTACAAGACGCTTAAAAAGCTTACCGACTTTCGGGAGCGCAACGAGCTCGATGTCGCCGGCCTGGCGCGGTGGGCGGGGGAGTATGCGGCGAGCCAGGGCGGCCAGCTGGCCGCTACCGGTGCGCGCCAGCTCGTTGACCGGATCGGCGCCAATCAGCAATTACTGCAACAGGAACTCGACAAATTGTTGGCATACGACCCGCACATTACCGGCGAGAGTATCGAGCTGCTCACTGAGCCCATGCCGCAGAGCACGGTGTTTGAACTGCTCGACGCCGCCTTCAACGGCAAGGCGCAGCGCGCCATGGCACTCTACCGCGAGCAGCGCACGCTGAAAGTGGAGCCGCAGGCAATCATCGCCATGCTGGCCTGGCAGCTGCACGTGCTGGCCTTGGTAAAAACAGCGGGGCAGCGCAGTGCGGACGACATCGCGCGCGAGGCCAAACTCAACCCCTTCGTCGTACGAAAAAGCCAGAGCCTGGCCCGCGCGCTCAGCCTCCAGCAACTCAAAACGCAAATTGCCGGGCTGCTCCAGCTCGATCGTGACCTCAAAACCAAAAGCATCGACGCCGACGAAGCGCTGCAATTGTACTTGCTGACGCTATCCGGTACATAAAAATGCAGCCCGGAAGGACTGCATTTTGCCCGAAAACAATAGCTATTTCTTGGCAGTTTTCTTTGTTCCCGGTTTTTTGGCCGGAGCTTTTTTGGCGACAGGGTTTTTGGCAGTCGTCTTTTTTACCGCAGGCTTCGCCTTGCTTGCTGCACCGGCGCTCGCCTTGGCAGCCTTGGCTAGCTGGCTTTTCTTGCGCGCTACTTTGTTCTTGTGCAAAATACCTTTTTTGGCGGCTTTGTCGAGCTCGCTGTGCGCCTTACTCTCCAGCTTTTTCACTTCCTTAGAACCGCCGGTAATGGCTTTGTGGAAGGCCTTCAGTGCGCCCTTCAGGCTGCGCTTGGTCTTGCTGTTGCGCACCGCGGCTTTGCTCGCCGTTTTTACCCGTTTTTTTGCTGACTTGATAATTGGCATGTACGTCGTACCTTTGTTGTTAATTTGTCCATTTCAATATACAAGAGGTAAGCCCTAAATGCAACAGGGCGGTGGTTGACTAAGTATCTTATATATGATACTATATATTAAGTAATTCGAAAAATAAAACCATGGTAACACTATCTGCTCATTCCAATATGTTTGAAGCCTACGGCGATCGAGGGCCAAAAGGCTACGCCGGTAGGCATGCATCGCCTTCGCGTGTGGCGAAGCTGGGTGTGGCAATGCTTGATGCTGCCCGTAAACCCCGCAACTACGCACTGCCGGCATTATTCCTGGGAATGATGGCGGCTTATGCGGTAGGTGGATCAAATGCACCACATGAGCGGTCGCTCCCTCCCCAAGTCCATGTAAACCCGCTCGACAAAGCCCGGATAGAGGCTGCTATGCACCCATTTAGCTCCGCCCAAGTAAGACAATTTGTCGATACCCACACCCGACAGACCTTCGCCGGCGACCCTACCGTCTACGATGAATTAAAGATAAAGTACGATATCGAAGGAGAGCCCCAAAATGTAGAAGATGGGCCGGTGAAGGTCGAGACGACGTTAGGGGCTAATCGTATGCAAATTGGCAAGCATGGAGATGTAGAGATAAGTGATCCCCACGCGGGTCGCAATTATGTAAAGGTAGAAGTCGACCGAAACAAAGCCACCCTGGATGTGTATGTGCCGCTGAGCGTGCTCGATGGTAAGCCTGTGGAAGCTGACAGGCAGATTGCCCTTACGGCACAGACCGTTGCGAAGACGGCGGCGCAGGCGGGCGATCCTTCAGGAGTATGGGAAACTACCGGAACGGTGCCGTTTGCCACATTATCTTATGCTGACGGCGCGTGGCAGGTGAATAATGACCAGGCTCAGCTGCCTCCTCCGCAGGTCAGTACAACGCTTATCGCGTCGTAACTACGTGCCCAAATGCAAATATAAAATCAAACAAACGGAATCGTTTGTAATTCTGCTCGACAGGCTTATGGTTATGTGCTACGCTGGTTTTAA
>DATGEW010000055.1:0-8141 GCA_035309745.1 Saccharimonadales bacterium (SeqCode) | reverse complement strand
TGGTCGTAATGTTTTTCGCAGAGGTCAAATACCTGTTTATATAAGCGCCCCTCAAAGTCGCGCTGGGCCATTTTCTTCACCAGCTCCAGGCGGTTGAGCGGCTTTACGGTGTATTCGTTGCCGTCGGCGAAGATCACTTTTAGCTCGCGCACGAAATCTTCGGTTTTGCCATACTCCAGCGATTTTTCGCCGCCGGAGTTGTTGTTGACCATGCCGCCGATGGTGCACAGATCGCGCGATGCCGGATAGGTGGGCATGAGCACGTTATGTTTGAGCGTTTCGGCGTCGAAATCGCGAAAGTACACGCCGGGCTGGGCGTGGCCCACGGTGGCGGTAACGTTTTCTATCTTGGTAAAATGCTTGGTAAAATCGGCGATGATGCCTTCATTGATCGCGCCGCCAGACATATCGGTGCCGGCCGAACGCGCCGTAAGCGACAGCCAGGGGTTGTCTTTTTTTTGCTTGGCCACGAACGACACCAACGTTTGTACATCTTTATTGTCTTTCGGCATGACGACTAACTGTGGGCGTACCTCAAACAGCGACGCATCGTGGCTGTAAAATTCGCGCGCATCGTCACTGTCGTCCAGTTCACCGCGAAAACCAGCCGCCACGAGCTGGCGCTTCAAATCATCCATGCTCTTAGCTTAAGCGAAATAAGGTGCGGAGCGCAAGGACTTAGTTGTTGAGCAAAAGCCCGGCCGACACAAAACCGGCCAGCAACAAGAATGCCAGTACGCGAAACAATATCCGGTACATTATTTCTTCTCCTGAGCGTGCAGCGTATTCAGTGCTTCACGGAAGGCGATAAGTGATGCCGGGCTGGAGTCGAATCGTTCATCGGAGGCACTGGGCGATCCATTGAACCATACGATAGCCACGATGTTGGGATCATGGCTGGCGTACTCGAACATATTCTTCACCCAACCAGCTTTTTGGCCAAACCCTTCGGCGGAGGTCGTCTCGGCAATAATGACCGGCTTAGCGAACGATTCGATAACCTGCCGGTTGTCATTATAAAACGCTGCGAAGGTCTGGTAGCTTTCCTGTCCGGGCCGATGGTTAAGCGTAATCCCGACATAGTCTACCCAGCCGTTGCCTGGGTAATATTGTGCGTCGAATGCCGTGCCGCGGTTAGGTGACCAGACCCACTTTATATTCGGGTCAATACCGCGTCCCAGCTGCACGACATGCTGCCAGGCGGCAATATAGGCCTCCGGATTGCCTTGCCAGGGGTACCAGCCCTGCAAACCGGGAATCGTTGCCATTTCGTGATCGAAACGTAGCAAAACAGTCCGGCTACCACACAGATTCTTTACCTGCTGCAAATTACTGCGAATAAAACTATCGTACTTGCCGCTCACGATGTCGCCCAACGGGTAGGTGTCTTGCGTGCCCTGCGCTTGGCCGTTCCAGCTTTCCCACGTAATTTCGGGGACGTAGCCCGCAGTACAGGCCTGGCTCAATTTGTTATTGCCAAGCGACTGATCCCAGTGGGTGAACCACGCCACGATATCCAACTTGCTGCCAAGCTCGGCTTCGGTTGCATGTACATTTGGGGTGTCGGTAAACAGACCAAATTTGAGATTGCCGTTGGTCTGCGGCAAATTGACGCTATCGGCAAGCGCAATAGTTGGTGCAGGCCGCTGCGTCGCGGCGGCGCTAATCTGCGTCTTGCGCGTCGCGCCAGCCGGCGCTTGGAGGGCGAGCACTGCCGAACTTGCCAGCAGGCCGGCAAAAAACAACACCTGCAACACAAAGAAACGGAGGCGGGCAATACTAACGTTACGCATGCGCACCCTCCGGAAGCAGTCGCCGCAGCCTCAAATTAAGCTTAATTTTAGGCTTTTTGGAGCTCTTACCGCCCGTGTATCCGCCACCGCGCGTTCCCCAACCCAGGTCATCGGCCAGGCGAGCAAAGCCGATCATGCGGATCGGCGCCATCACGAAGCTCAAAAACAACAGGTAGAAGGGCAGGAACAGCATATGCGACAGGCGTTCGTTGATGGCCGGCAGCTGACGCATGGCGTAGCTGATGTATGCCCCGCCAAAGGTCACCGCGATAATAATGAACAGATTGTGATTGCTCAGCAGCAAGTCGGCATCCAGCCGCGTATGGAAGAACAAGTAGTTAATAAGATACGACCCGTACACGCCCCACAACAAAAAGGGCACCAGCATATCGGTCCAATAGATAAAAAACATGAGCCGGGCGTTTTTCAGCATCCAGCGGCTCATACGGATATTGTTGTACTGTGAGCCTTCCGACCAGCGCAACTGCTGGCGCAGAAATTTCTTCCAGTGCGTCGGTGCCTCAGTGTATACCACCGCTGTGCTTTGCAGCACCGTTTTGTAGCCAGCTTGCAAGGTAAGATTGGTGAGGCTGCGGTCGTCGGACACTTCTTTATGAAAACCCAGGAAGGTTTCACGCATAAATTCGCGCAGCACACTTCTGAGCACATCGGCGCGGAAGGCGATAGTGCGGCCCGGCAGACAGCCCACTTTTTCCGTGACGCTCATAGCCTGCATAGTGCCGTGCGTGCGGACATCTTCCAGCCAATCGCAGACACGGGTAAGCAGGCTTTGGGTGGGGTTGGTAATGCGCTGACGCGTCGTTACACCGCCGACGTTGGGGTCGGCAAACGGCTTTACCAACTCGCGCAGCATGTGTTTTTCCCAAATCGTATCGCTGTCTACGAGTACGATGATGTCGCCGGTCGCATACCGCATGCCCAGCTTGATGGCGTTACGCTTGCCCGGTTTGCGCGTCCAGCGGCGCGTGATACCCTTGAACTCGTCGCAGACCTTTTCCAGCGTCCGGTTTTTGGGACCGTTGATAACCACGATCGTCTCTTGCGGACGTTGGCGCTGGATAGATTTGAGCACCGCACGGAATACCTCGGGCGCTTCGTCCACCACGGGAATAATAACCGACTTACGGGCGCGGTGTTTGGTGACCGCGGGGCGATACAAAAGTGCCGGTATGTTCACAATGAACCACCGGATCCAGATAATAACAAAGAAGAGCAAAAAATAACGCACATGACCCGTGCGCATAAAGTTCACAAAATCGACGAGGAAGGCATACATATAAGGTCTCTGTGATTTCTAGCATACTATAGCATATCTATTATGTTTATGCAATAATATTGCGAAGTAGCTTGTGGTTAGTTCGTACAAATATTCTGTATAATGAACCGCAGGAGTGATGAGGGCGATGGATATAAGCAAATCGGTGCGAAAAATTGACCGCTGGCAGCAAAAACATAGGGCAGTGAGTTTTGTGTACGCACTGTTTAAAAAGTACGGCGACGATAGCGGTGGCTACCAAGCGGCGCTGCTCACGTACTATGCGTTTTTGTCGATTTTTCCGCTGATGCTTGTGTTGGTTACGGTGCTGCAAATTTGGTTCCGCGGCGATACAGTGTTCCAGCACCAGGTGAGTGCCAACATCGGGCATTTCTTTCCGCTGCTTGGCGACCAGCTGCAGCATAACATTCACGGCCTGGGCGGCGCCGGCTTTGGCTTGGTGGTGGGCATTGTGGTAACCATATACGGCTCGCGGGGCGCGGCGGACGCGTTTCGCTATACCATCGACAATATGTGGCAGATTCCTAAAAACAAGCGGGCCGGCTTTCCCAAAAACCTGCTGCACAGCTTTGCCATTATGTGCGCGGCATTGGGCGGATTTGCCGCCACCCTGGCCGTTTCCATCTTTACCACCGATCTCGGCCACGCCACTTGGGTAAAGGTGCTGGCCAACGTTGGCGGATTTTGCATTTTAACAGCGGTGTTCGGCTACGCATTCCGCATTGCGACGCTCGGGCGGCTGCGGCTGCGGTACATGCTCCTGGGCGCAATGATCGCCGCGGTGCTCATCCAGCTGCTGCTCAGCTTTGGCGGCATTGTGGTAGCGCACGAACTACACAAGTTAGACTCATCGTACGGCACATTTGCCTTTGTGCTGGGCCTGCTGTTTTGGATTTACCTCATTTCGCAGGTGGTCCTGCTGGCGGCAGAAGTCGACACCGTGCGCCACTTTCGCCTGTGGCCGCGCTCCATTAGCGGCGGCCCCTTACAAACCGACGCCGACCGCACCGCCTACGACCTCTACGCCCAAACCGACAAATATGTACCGAACGAGACTATCAAAACCAAGTTTAGACGCGTGGGTTAGAACACCAGATATAATTCGGATCGCGGCGCTCATACTCCAACTGAAAGGGAACCTCGCAAAACGTCGCCAACACGCCGACACCGAGCGGACCGGCGTCTACCTGAAATCGCTCGCCGAGAGGCATTACCTCGAGTGGCAAACCACCTGGACCGTGGGGAAGGGCGGTATAACGCTCCTTGTATTCACCGTCCTGGCCATATTGAGCATAGGTTTGTCGAAAACTACCCGAGCCACACGCAGTGGAATGGTACTCATAATATGCACCACCGCCAGCATCTGTCACGATTTGCCAGGTAGGCGACGTACCTTCTGGCGGCACCAGCAGCAGGCAGGCGCGCACATCACCATCGGTCGCAGCCGGTTTTGCGGGATCGTACCTTTCGTACTCCACAATCACGCTTCCCACCATTTCTGCATCGGTGTAGGGTGGTTTGGGACGGACAGGGACAAAGGCGCGTTCGGCATCCACCCACACGCCACCACAAATAAGTTCGGCCACAGCCCCTGGATCTTGCGGATAAGAAGCAGGGTCGATAACGACCGGGGAGTGTTAGAGCGCTTTCATAATGTTCATAATGTATATTTATACCATAAAATTACCGAAACCCTGGGCGCACAGAACTATCTCGTTGGCATTTCTCCTGTATAATGCAAAGCATGAGCGATATACAAACACGAATCGTTATTGTTGGGGGCGGATTTGGCGGCATAAAGGCTGCGCTGGAGTTGGCGGCGTGCGACGGCTGTGCGGTGACGCTCGTGAGCGACCACGCGCATTTCCGCTACTATCCCGGGCTGTACCATGCGGCGACCGGTGGTAAACGGGCGGGATCGCGCATCCGCATCGAAGATATTTTGCAGGGCACGCGCGTGCAGTTTGTGCGGGCCAAGGCCACAAAACTAGACCGCACCCATAAACAACTCCATACCGATGACGGGCAGAAGCTGCCGTTCGACCAACTCATTTTGGCGCTGGGCAATGTTACCAATTACTTTGGCATTCCAGGGCTGGCCGAATATTCGTACGGCATTAAGTCTACCGAGGAGGCCGAGCGCTTCAAAAAACACCTGCACGAGCAGATTTCCACGGACGGGCCGGATCTCAACTATGTCATTGTGGGCGGCGGGCCCACCGGCATCGAGCTGGCCGGTGCGCTGCCGGGCTATTTGCAGCACATCATGCAACGCCACGGGGTGCAGTCGAAGCGCAAGCTGCACATCGAGATCGTCGAAGCTGCGCCGGCACTGCTGCCGCGCTCGCCCAAAAAAGTGTCGGCCGCGGTGCTCAAACGGCTCCAGCGCTTGGGCGTAAAAGTTATGATCGGCGTAACGGTGAAGGGCGAAACACCGGATATGCTCATGGCCGGTGATCATCCCTTGAAGAGCCACACGGTAGTGTGGACGGCCGGTGTCACCAATCATCCATTTTTTAAGGAAAATAATTTCAAGCTGACCGACCGCGGCAGGGTGGAAGTAGACGAATACTTGCAAGCCGAGCCCGACATTTTCGTGCTGGGCGACAACGCCAACACGCCGTTTAGCGGCATGGCCCAAACGGCGCTGCACGACGCGAAATTTGTCGCCGGAAACCTGCAGCGCATGGTGGCCGGCCAGATGCCCGAAAGCTACACCCCCAAACAGCCGGTCAGTGTTATTCCGGTCGGCCCGCATTGGGCGGCGGTACAATGGGGCAAAGCGACCTTCGCCGGTTTCTGGGGATGGGTGCTGCACTTGTTCGCCGACCTGATCGCTTTCCACGATCTCGAAAGCTGGGCCAAGGCAAGCGGCCAGTGGATTACCAGCATGGAAGCCTCCGACGCCGAAATTTGCCCTACTTGCACAAAAAAATAATAGTGATATCATTGCCTCCGACAAAGTAATTCTCGGAAGGACAAAGAGATGAGCGCTGGCAGGGAAGCCGGAGATTTTTTTAATGCCGCAGAACGGCTCGTCGTGGAAATGCGGCAGCGTGCATATACACGTGTCTGGGAGGACAGACAGGTAGAAGGCTTGGGGCATGCCGCCTTGTTTAGAGATACACTCAGCGCCAGCAGATCAAACACACAGTCACATTTCGTTGCAGTCGTGCGGCAAGATCAGCCCGAACGTCCGGGCAACCTAACCTGGGTTACCTATTCGCCGACTTCTCATGGTCCGGACGCAATCGATGAAGCGCTTGATGTATTCACTCATTCATTTGTAAAAATCATTGGCAATGGCGCCGGCGAGTTCTTCGCGCCACCACCGCCCGCAGCACCCATCGAAATTATCGAAATATCAGGCTCGACAGCGTCGGCGACTCAGCGCCTGGCGGCGTAGTATGTCATACTAAAAGAGATGACGGGGTATGAGGCGGCATTAAAAGGGCTGAATGCGGCGCAGCGTACGGCAGTTGAGACTATCGACGGGCCGGTGCTGGTGATTGCCGGGCCGGGCACGGGCAAAACGCAGCTGCTGGGTGTACGCGTGGCGCACATCTTGCAGCAGACCGACACCTTGCCGCAGAATATTTTGTGCCTCACATTTACCGAAAATGGTGCCGAAAATATGCGTGAGCGCCTGACCCGTTTTATCGGCCAGGCGGCGTACGACGTTACCATCAGCACCTACCATGCCTACGGCGGCGATCTCATCCGCCGCTATCCGGAGCTTTTTGCCGAAACAAGACTCGAATCGCCGGCCGACGAACTTACGCGCCGGCAAATCTTGCGCGCTATTGTTGACGGCCTGAGCTACAAAAATCCGCTCAAACAGCTGCGACACCACCTGGGCGATCTGGTTAGCACGGTGAGCGAGGTGAAGCGGGCGCTGCTCACCAGCGAGGAGTTGCGGGCGCTGGCGAGCGAGAACAGTTCGTTTTTACTAGCAGCAAACGCCGTCGTGCGTGAAGCGTTCGGCGGCCTCACCAGCCTGACGGGCGGCAGCAAAAAAGTATTGCCGCCGTTTGCCGCACTGTTAGAAGGCTTGGCGCCGTTGGTGCCCACCTCGCCGGCACATCCCGACCTCGGCCCGCTTGCCAGCCTGGCGCTGCAGCAGCTGGCCACTGCCGTCGAGCAAGCGCAGGCAAGCGGCAAAACCACACCGCTCACCAAATGGAAAAACGATTGGCTCGCCAAAGACGAAGCAAACCAGTTTATTTTTGATGGCGAGCTCGTAAACCGCCGCATCGAGGCTTTGGCCGATGTGTTCGACGCTTACCAAGCGCAACTCGCCGAACGCGGGCTCTACGATTTCGACGATATGATTTTGCGCGCCATCGAGGCGCTCGAAACCCATCCCGAGCTGCGCTACAGCCTGCAGGAACAATATCTGTACATCTTGCTGGATGAATTTCAGGACACCAACGCGGCGCAGCTGCGCCTGGTGCAACTGCTTACCGACAACCCGGTGCACGAGGGTCGGCCAAACGTGCTGGCCGTGGGCGACGATGACCAAGCCATTTACGCCTTCCAGGGCGCGCACTATTCCAATATGCTCGACTTTTACCGGATGTACCGCGACGTGAAAGTCGTGCACCTTACCGAAAACTACCGCAGCCACGCCGATATCATTACCACGGCGGAGCAGGTGTCCGAGCAAATTGGCAGCCGGCTGAAAACGCAGTTTACCCAAGGAAAAGTGCGCCTGCAGGCGGCGAACGCCCAACTGCCGCAGCGCGCCACGCTTGAACGGCGCGAATTTTTAAGCGATGTCGCCCAGTACGACTGGATCTCCCACGAAATCAAAAAGTTAGTAGACGCCGGCGTGCCTAAGCAAGATATCGCGGTGCTCGCGCCCAAACACAAGCAACTGGAGCCGTTGGTGCCGTACTTGGCCGAGTTAGGCGTCCCGGTGCGCTACGAAAAACGCGAAAATATTTTGGAAGCACCGGTGGTGCGCGAGCTGCTCACCATGAGCAAGCTCGTGCTGGCACTGGCCAGCGGCGACGAGGGCACGGCCAACGCGCTGTGGCCGCAAGTGCTCA
>DATGEW010000054.1:0-5970 GCA_035309745.1 Saccharimonadales bacterium (SeqCode) | reverse complement strand
CACCGTATTTAGGCACAAGGGCGCTTGGTATATTTGCACTTTGTTCGTGAGTTCTCCACAGAAAGGGACAGGATGGGACAGACGATTAACCCTTATGGTAAAGAGATTGTTAGTGTAGAGACCGATTTTTGCGGCCGCAAGCTGACACTGGAGGTCAACCGCGTCGGCTTTCGCACCAACGCGAGCGTATTGGCACGCTATGGCGACACGGTTGTGCTCGGCACGGCGATGGTCAGCAACCAGCCCATCACCGGGTTCGATTATTTTCCTTTGAGTATCGACTACGAAGAGAAGTTTTACGCTGCCGGCAAGATCAGTGGCAGCCGGTTCATTAAACGTGAGGGCAAGCCGAGCGACGAAGCGGTGCTCATTGGCCGGCTCATTGACCGGCCGATTCGTCCGCTGTGGCCGAAAGGCTACCGGCACGAAGTGCAGGGCGTGGTGAGCGTGCTCAGCACCGACCCGGCCTTCCGCCCGGACATGATCGCGATGATTGCCATGAGCGCTGCGTTTATGCTTACCGGCGCGCCGTTTGACGGCCCCGTGGCGGGTGTGCGCGTGGGCCTCAAAGACGGCAAGCCGCAAGCCTTCATGCCGCTGGAAGAACTGACCAGCAACGATCTTGACCTCGTGGTGGCAGGCACCGAGGATGCCATTATGATGGTTGAAGCCGGCGCCAATGAAGTGTCGGAAGAGACGGTAGCCGATGCGCTGGCTTGGGCGTACGACGCCATCCAGCCGGCCATCCAGTTGCAAAAAGAGCTGGTGAAAAAGGTGGGCGTTACCGCCCAAGAATACACGCTCAGCCTGCCCAGCGAAGACATCCAGAAAGAAGTCGATGCCTTTTTGGACGGTAAGATGGGCGAGAAACTGCGCGCGCCGATGGCCGAGCGTCATCAGCGTATGCACGTGCTGCGCGAAGAACTCATGGCCCACTTCGCCGAAAAGCTCGGCGACGAGTGGGACGGAGTGAAGCGCGACTATGAAGACGCTTTCGCTACCGCCGCCAATAAAGACGTGCGCAAGGGCATTTTGGAAGACGGCGTGCGCCCGGACGGCCGCGCATTTACCGAAATCCGCCCTTTGAGTAGCGAAGTCGGTATTTTGCCGCGCGCTCACGGCTCGGCGCTGTTCACGCGCGGGCTGACCCAGGGTATGAACATTGTCACGCTCGCGCCGTTAAGCTACGCGCAGTTGGTGGACACCATGGAGCGCAACGAAGAAAAACGCTATATGCACCACTACAATGCGCCGGGTTACACCGTAGGCGAGATTAAGCGTTTGGGCAGTCCGGGCCGCCGCGAGATTGGCCACAGTGCTTTGGCCGAGCGCGCGCTTCTGCCGGTTATTCCGGCCGAGGATGTCTTCCCCTACGCTATTCGTTCGGTTACCGAAATCATGAGCCAAAACGGCAGCACGAGCATGGCCGCGACCTGCAGCAGCTGCTTGGCACTGATGGACGCTGGAGTGCCGCTGAAGGCCCCCGTGAGCGGCATCGCCATGGGACTGATGAAGGAAGGCGACAAAATGATTATTTTGAGCGACATCGCCGACGCCGAAGACTTCGCTGGCGATATGGACTTCAAAACCGCTGGCACCGCCAAGGGCATTACTGCGCTGCAAATGGATATGAAAGTCCACGGTCTGCCCGTAGAAACGCTGAAGCAAGCGCTTTTGCAGGGCAAGGACGGCCGGGCATTCATCCTGGAGCACATGCTCACGACGCTTGCCGGCCCGCGTGGGGCGCTGAGCCCGTACGCGCCGCGCGTTGAATCCATTAAAATTAACCCGGATAAAATTCGCGACGTCATCGGCAA
Organism: Saccharimonadales bacterium (SeqCode); assembly: GCA_035309745.1. GTDB lineage: Bacteria > Patescibacteriota > Saccharimonadia > Saccharimonadales > UBA4665 > PMNU01. The sequence goes on along the minus strand of DATGEW010000054.1, from coordinate 4,153 downwards.
GGGTGGCGAGATGATCCAGAAGATTACCGGCGAAACCGGCACTGAAATCGACATTAAGGACGACGGCACGGTGATGATCGCCAGTCCGGACGGCGCCAGCATCGAAAAAGCCATCCAGTGGATTAAAGATTTGACCGAGGAGCCAGTCGTTGGTACTATCTACCGCGACAAGCCCGTCGTGAGCGTGATGGACTTTGGCGCGTTCGTGCAGATTTTGCCCGGCCGCGACGGCTTGGTACACGTTTCCGAAATGTCCGAAGACCGGGTGGGCAAGCCGAGCGACGTGGTAAAAGAAGGCGACCTGGTCACCGTGAAGCTGGTAGCTATCGACGACCGCGGCCGCCTGCAACTCAGCATGAAAGCCGCCGCCCGCGAACTCGCCGAAAAAGCCGCTAAAAAGGATACCGCAAAAGGGTAATGAGCAAGCAGGCGCGTCTTGGCCAAGTTCGGGCAGACATCATTCAAAACAATGTCTGCCCGAACTTGGCCAAGACCGCCAAGCATTTGGTATTCGGCGAGGGAAGTCCGGATGCCAAGGTGATGTTTATCGGTGAGGCGCCGGGCAAAAACGAAGATCTCACCGGCCGGCCGTTCGTCGGCGCCGCAGGCAAATTTTTGGATGAATTGCTTGCCGGGATCGGCCTAAACCGCCAGGACGTGTACATTACCAGCATCTTAAAATACCGGCCGCCGAACAATCGCGACCCGAAGCCGGACGAAAAAGACGCCTTTTGGCCGTATTTGTCAGCCCAGCTTGAGGTAATTCGGCCACAATTACTGGTGACGCTTGGACGTCACAGTACGAATTGCTTCTTGCCGGACGTGCAAATTAGCAAAGTCCACGGTGTGCCGCAGCGCTGGCAAAACTATACGCTTTTGCCCCTGTATCACCCGGCCGCCGCACTGTATAACGGCAGTCAGCGGCAAACTATCATTGATGACTTTACGGTCATCACCACTTTACTTAGGTAACCAACAACATCTCTAATCCACAGAAAGGAAACAGATGGAAAATAACAATCAAACCCAAAGGAACAACCGTCCGCCCAGACAGCGCAGCGGCCAAGGTCAGCGGCCAAACCGCGGACCAAATAACCAAAGTGGCCCACGGGGCCAGAACCAACCGAATGGCGGCCTGCGCATGCCGGGTGCAGCGCAGTCGCGCGGCGCCAGCTTGCGTGCCCAAAAGCGGGCCCAAAGCGACGCGCAGAAAATTGCCAACCAGTACGCGAGTGCCGAAATGCAGCCGCAGGAACGCCGAGCCAATGTCATTGTCGACGATTTCGATAAGCTCAAAATTACGTTTTTGGGCGGTCAACAGGCGATTGGCGAAAAGAACATGCAGGTCATCGAATGGCAGAACGACGCCGTAGTGCTCGACTGCGGCAACGACCTCGGCCTGGAGCTGCCCGGTGTGAACTACGCCGTGGCCGACCCGTCGTACCTGGAGAGCATCAAGCACAAGCTGAAGGGGTACATCGTGAGCCACGGCCACCTCGACCACATTGGCGGGCTCAAGCACATTGTGCCGAATATTCCGGCGCCTATTTACGGGTCGCGCTTTACGCTCGGCGTGGTCGAAAAGACCTTTGAAGACGCCGCGGCCGAGACCGGCCTCAAATTTCAGCCGCAACTCGAAATTATGAACATGGACGGGCACGAACGGATCAAGCTTGGCGTGTTTACCGTGGAACTGGTGCGCATTACGCACTCCGTGCCAGAATCAGCCTGTATTGTGGTGGATACGCCCGTTGGACGGATTATCAACACCGGCGACTGGCGCCTTGACCCCGAGCCGCTGGACGACAAACCCACCGATGCCGAGCGCCTGCGCCAACTCGGCGACGAAGGAGTGCTGCTGCTCATGAGCGACAGCTGTAACACGCAGCTGCCCGGCCGCACGCCTACCGAAAGCACCCTGCAAGAGAGCTTTCACGACATTATCGGCCACGCCGAAGGCCGCGTGTTTGTGGCAATCTTTTCCAGCAACATGAACCGCGTGCAGATGATCGTCAACGCTGCCGTTGCCGCCGGCCGCCGCGTGGCGCTGGATGGCCGCAGCATGATGAGCTATGCCGAAATCGCCGTGCGCCAGGGCATTTTGAAAATCCCGAAGGGTACGGTGTTGCCGATGCGCGAAATGCCGAACATTCCCGACAACCAGGTACTCGTTGTTTGTACCGGTGGCCAAGGGGAGCCCGGCGCTGCCTTACAGCGCATGGCCGAAGGCACGCACAAGCACATCAAGCTGAAGGAAGGCGACACTGTGGTCGTAAGCAGTACGCCGATCCCCGGCAACGAAATACGCTACGAAGCCATTGGCGACGACCTGGCCGCCCGCGGATTACATCTGTACCGCCACCCTACCCACGAAGTAGATGGCTGCGGCCCGCTGCACGTTTCCGGTCACGCCCGCCGCGACGAATACCGCGAGCTGTTGCACATCATTCGTCCCAAATTCTTTTTGCCCATTTACGCCGGCACGCTGCACCGCCGCTACTACATGGAAATGGCGGTGGAAGAAGGCTGGCCGCGCAAGAATATTATTATGGCCAACAACGGCGACAGCTTTGCGCTGACCGCCGACAGTTGGGAACCGCTCGGCGAGGTGCCCCACGGCAGCTTGCTGGTTGACCAAACCGGCGCCATCGTGAACAACGTGGTGGTGAAGGACCGCGTCCTGCTGGCAGACGAAGGCCTGGTGGCCGTCGTGCTCACCGTGGATAAAAAGTCGGGCAACCTGCTCACCAGTCCGGACATCATCAGCCGCGGCTTCATATATATGCGCGACAACGAAGAAATTATGAATGGCCTGCGCAACGAACTGCGACGCGCCACAACGCAGCGCTTCAAGCGCGTCGACCTTGACCGCTTTAAGGTGGAGCTGAAGGATCACATCACCCACTATCTGTTTGAACATACCAACCGGACGCCCATCGTTATCCCCGTGGTAAATGTCATTGGTGGCGGCGGAGGCAAAAACGAGCCCAAGACCGCTCAGACCGTCCATCAAAGTGACCCCACCAAGACGAGCGAAGAAATCGCCCGCGAGCAGCAGGAACGTTTCCAAGCGATGCGCGCCCGCTTGCTCGGCCAAGACGCCCGTGTGGATTAAGCGTAAGCTTTTTGACGGCAGTTGTAATTTTTGCTATAATTAGCTAGACCATACCTCTCATGGCTAAGGATGGTATAATCAACGATATATGGCCAAGAAGAAACAAACACGAGGGCGCAAAAAAGCCGAAGAAGAACTGGTTGAGCGGTCGCCGTTTTGGCCGCTGGCTGGCGCGATTTTGCTGTGCGTGATCGCCTTGTTTTTGCTGTTTGGCGGTTTTGGCACTGGCGGCCCGCTGCCGAAAGGTATGTTCCATGGCATGTACCTCAGTTTTGGTTGGGCTGCGTATCTTGTGCCGTTTGCCCTGGTATATTGGGCGGTGGTGAAGTTTCAGGCCGAGGAACACCACGCGCCGCTCGGCAAGCTTATCAGCATGGTGGGCGTGCTGGTGTTTACTGCCTGCTGGTTGTTTACGGCGTTTGCCAGCAAGCAGCCGGACGGCTCGTGGGCGAGCGGACACGGCGGCTTTGTAGGCAAGGGTATTGGCGGCGCGGTGCTGGCAGCGCTCGACAGCTTCCCGGCGAGTATCATGTTCGCCATTTTTGTGGCGCTGGCGATCTTTTTTGCATTCGGCATCTCACCCAAAGTTATTTTGAGTCTGGGCGGGTTGTTCCGCCGGCGAACTGGTGAAGAAGGTGAGTTAGCCGAACTCAAGCACCATGCTGAGGCCGCCGGCTTTAAGCTGAACGAGGGCGTACCGGTGGAGCACCACAGCGGGCGGCAGTTTGCCGGCTTACGCAACAGCGCCGAAAAGCTGGCGCCAGCCGAGGACCACTCAGCACTCACCTTGGCCAGCGACCCCAACTGGCAGTTTCCTGCCGTTACACTGCTGGACGCCAAACAAGATAAAGCCGACGCCGGCGACGTGAGCGCCAACGCCAAGCTCATTGCAGAAACCTTTGCCAACTTCAACATTGAGGTAGAGATGGAGGGCGCGAACGTCGGCCCGCGCGTCACGCAGTACACGCTCAAACCGCCGGCCAATGTCAAGCTCACCAAAATTACCGCACTCGAAAACAACCTGGCGCTGGATCTCGC
>DATGEW010000053.1:0-9574 GCA_035309745.1 Saccharimonadales bacterium (SeqCode) | reverse complement strand
TGTACTATTTTAGCAAATAGTACCGCTCAGGTCTATTCTTCTTCGGGGCTTTCCAGGTGTCGGCGCAACTCGGTTAACTCATACCGGCGGCCGAGCCAAAACGCGACCGCAATAAAGGGGATCATCAATGCAGCCGGCACCCACAACACTTCGGTTTTTGTAATAATCGACGGCCCGTTGTTGGTGCTTTGGGTCGTAGACTGTGTGACTGCACCATTCGCCTGCCCGACCAACTGCAGAAAGGCCGTTTGGCCGTTTTTATCGGTGGCCTTGATGATTACCACAAACACGCCGGCATTGTTATAGGTGTGGCTGATATTGAACGTCCCGGCAAACTGCTGGCTGCTGAGGCCCGGCGGCTTGCCATCTCCCCAGTCGGCGCTTATGGCGTACGGCGCGGTACCGCCGCTGATGGTGATTGGCCAAATGAGCGCTTCGCCCGGGTTCGCCCCCCGGCGCGCGTAGGCGCTGGTAAGCGTCAACTGCGGAACACCAGTGCCGCTAAACTGCACGTTGTTAAACGTCACCGTAACCACATTCGAGTCCGGGCCAGCTTGGTCCAGGGAGTCGAAAACCCGGGCTACAATATCGTTGCGGCCGTCAAACAGGCTTACCTGCAGCGAGTAACTGCCGTTAATACATTCGGCCGATCCTACAAAGACATTGTTGGCGAACACCTTTACCAGTAGACCAGTAGTACAAATGCCGCTCACCGTTATGGGCATTACCGTAAAAACCTGCCCGTTGGTGGGTGTAGAAATAGATGCGGGCGTTTTAGGCGCCGGGGTTGGAACGGTCCCCTGAAGACCTGCCGAGCCAGAACTCGGACCGGGCGGCGGAATGGTAGCACTCACCGGGGCAGCAGCCGTGATACACAGAGCCACCACCGTAAGCACGACGCTTACAAGCCGATTCCAGCTGCGCTTGCTCATGGCTCACACCCCCTTTTGTTGTTACCTATCGCCGCCGGCTTGCCCGGCGAATGACGCGACGGTTATAGGCGCGGATCAGGCGCGGCAGTACAAAGATCAGCAACAGAAGCGCCACGAGCCCAGCGAACGCCCCAATTACCAGCGGTACCGGCAGCACATAAAAGGTGACCGATGAGCTCAACAACTGTCCGGTAGAACCGTACCCGAAGTTGCCCTGCAGCGTATACTTGCCGAAACTGCCGACATCCGCTAGCTTGGTATCGAACCGGCGAATACTGTCGGGTAGGACACTGCCCCGCGGTGTCACGCTGTTTACTTCATACGACGCTATCTGCTTGCCAAATCGTTTGAGTATCATCTTGCCGAAAGGTTCGAGCTGCACATTGCCCGTATTTTGGAAGCGCACCACGTTGGTCAAACCTTTGCCGGTAGTAAAGAACACTGCTGAGTTATCGCCGCGGCGAACATCAAAACTGGCAATGTGCATTTGCTCGACAATATTGCCGTTAACTCTGAGAAGCACCAGCGAGCCCACACTGGCAGACAAATTCAAGTTCTTTGATCCGTTCGAGCCCAGCGGCTGGAAGCGGATGGCGCCGTAGTACCCGCCGCCGGCTGCACTTTTGGGCACGGTAACCTGCACATCAATTTCTTTGGAAGCATTACCGGCCAGGGTAAAATCCTTTACCGGCACGGCAAATCGTTTAAAGCTGTGCGAGGGGGCGTACTGGTTTTCGTCTAGAATAACACTCGGCCTGCCGGACTCGTCGCCGGTAGCCACAAAGTCGTTAATAGCCATATGCAGGTTAGCCGGCACGCTGCTGATATTGGTAATAAACACCGATACGGTTTTTGTCGTACCGGGGTCCATGATTATATCCTGGCGTACTGGCGATACTTTAAGCGCATTCCCGCCGACGACCGACGTTTGGGCGGCATAGGCATTGCCCCTCCAGGCCGTCGTAACTAAGGTACTCACCGCAAGCATAACCACCACAACTGCGGTCGATATTCTGCGTCGAGCCATTGTTTCCCTCTCTTATATTTGCACTTATGGTAACAGAAAAACTAGAAGTTTGCCAAGCAAACGTAGGTTAATGTAGTCGAATATACACCACCGGGCTGATTCTGCGGAATATTTACGATATAGCTCACGGTGTATTTGCGAAAATCTTCGGGCACACCCGAACTTGCCAGTGCGTCTCCAGTAGTGAATCTGAAATGATTTGTTTGGTTGTAGCCCGCCAGCGCAACACCGCTGCCCGGCCCGAGAGGATCCTGACCGATACCGGGGTTGGTGTTGGCTACCAGGTTCAGCCCGAACTGCGGCGTGCCCTTCTGGGAGGTGCCCCCGTTCATAGCCGTAATGGTGTTGTTGCCGGAGGTCATGGTGGTGCCGTTGGAAGAAATGGTATAGCCGTTACTCGCGTTCGTCGCCACAACCATTTGTGACTGCGCCGCACTGGTGAGTGTAGGGCTTAACTCGCCGAGGTCCGAAAACGGTTCTGTTGCCGTGGTGCAGTCAAAGTCGGTAATCGACTCGCCGAGACAGAACTTTAAGAACGGCGGCACTTCGGTGCTAATAGCCAACGACGGATCAGTAGCCATGGCGAGGCCTCCGTCGTCGGTGTCGGGCCCCGTCGCGTCACTCGAAGCATAGGTAAGCAACCGCGCGTAAAACGTCCCGCTGTTAGAGGGATTGGTAACATTCGTAAACGTATACGTGGCGGTTACGGGCGCCTGCACGGCGGGTGGCCTGGTAAGAATAATTTCGTTGGAGGTGGAGTCGGTAGAAATCACAAAACCGGTCGCGCCCGTTTGTGTGGTGAGCGTCGCGCCCGAGGCATCAAATCCAAACGGCGCCACGCAAGGGTCGTCAATTAAAGAAGTGTTCGAACAAAGCTGTATCCGAATAGAGCCGAGCGTTCCTGACGTAGCAATGCCCATGCTTACTTCGTATGTAACGTTGTGGGCGGCGGCTAATCCGTCGCTCATGGTCAGGGAGCGCGGCGCAAGCTGCCCGGCACTCACCACGGCCGGCGAACTGGGCCACACATTAAGGCCGATAATTACAATGCTACATACGCTGAGGAGTTTGACGGTCGCTTTAATTGCAATCCGCACCATCCATTTGCAACCTTAGAACGTGCCAGTAGCAATGAGTTGTTCTGCTGCGGTGTAAGTACCTGCGGGAGTGGTGTTGCTGGCCGTAGCGGCGAATTCGAGAGTACTCACCGAGTTGTTCGTTGGGCCGCTGAGGGTCGCAAACTGCCCACCAAAGGTGCTGGTAACATTCGTGTTGGGAGAGTTGCTAGCAGTAACGTCTAAACCATATTGCGTACCGGTACCACCGTTGTATGGTGCCGTAGCGGTAATGTTCGTGCCTGAGGTAGATACTCTGAACCCGAATTTAGCTGTACCGCCCACAAAAGTTACTGCCGACGTACCGGCCGCAGGGATAGTGTTAGATCCGGATTTGAGCGTATCCCCCTTCATACGGACAACCACTCCGTTACTGGCGTTTGTGGATATACTAAAATCGTCTTGCGCAGTATCGACAACACTGCTATCGATAACCGTGGCCGTGCCTACGGTGTGGCCGATGGTAAAGCTCGGGTCGGTGCCACAAGTGCCAGCGTGAGGATACACACAGAAGCTGAGCGTTTCCTGTACCTTGGCGGTGATGTTAATAATTGCTACGGTAGACAACGCAATACCACCGTAATCTACATAGTTGGTGGGGCTGTTTGGACTGTGTGCCTGGGCGTGCGCTACAGTATCGTAGGTGTAAATACGAGCGTAGAAGCTGCCGACAGTGTTCGGGTTAGTAAAACCGGTGGTCGTACCGTTACCGATGGGAATCGTAACTGCCGTGCCGGAGCTAATGCTGCTCGCGGTTCGTGTCATGATGAGCGTATTCGTGGTGCTGTTCGTGGTATCGATAGACAGGCCGGTGATACCCACTTGCGTACCCAGTGTGTTGGTAGACTTGTTCACGCTAAAACCGCCGGGAGCCGTACACGAGTCACCAATGATCGGGTCGTTGGAGCAGAAGTCGATAACCACACCGCCGATGTTGTTCGTTGATGCGGTCGTAAAGGCAACCTGATATTCAACATTGGAGGCATTCGTTCCAGTGGATGCTGAACTGCTCATCGTGATGCTTCGGAGCGTAATCTGTCCCGGTGATGCAGCAGCTCTTCCCAACATTCCCGAAAAGCAAGCAATAGTCATAACTAAAAGAGTGCCAGCAAAGTAGAGCGCTTGCCGTACCCTGTTACGTAACTTCATGCTTTCTCCTCTTTATTTTTGGAAATTGGTATAAACTATGTCAGCATAGTAACACGCTTATGGTAGGCTCGCAATATGTTTATCCACAGGGTATCCTGGGTTTTTCTCTCTGGCACCGCCTTGTAGAAACGCCGGAGCTCTACTATCATGACCTTAGATGCGACCCATTCTTTTCTACATGATCGGACTGCCGGGTGCTGGTAAGACCACGTTTGCGCAACGCCTGTCAACATTGCTGGAAGGCGAGCATTTGCGCGGCGATCAGATTGGTCTGGAGCTTTTTCGATTCCCTACATATTCGCTAGCCGAAAGGCGTATGGTGCAGGAAGAAATGTGCCGGCGCGCTATTGCCGCCCTGCAAAAAGGCCGGCACACCTTCTATGATGCCGCAACCAACACACATGCCCAGCGACAGGAGGTCCGGGACCTAGCTGCCGCACATGGCGCAACCGCCATTGGCTTGTGGATCGAGACGCCGATTCCGCTTGCTAAAAAACGGGCGGCCACGGCACGCGACAGTGGCATTGTTGGGCAGGTGGTGCGCATTATTCCGCCGCACGTTTTTGACCAATATGCACAAATGTTCGAAAGCCCGCAGACGCATGAAACTATCATCAGGCTATCCGGCGATGCCCCGTTTTATTTGCAGTATCGCCGGCTTCGCCGGCAGCTCGGTCCTCACGTTACTGTCAATCTGCCAAATCTTGTCTAGAATGTTGAGGTCGCAACCAGCGTGCCGTTGTACGTATACAACCCGTCGGGCGTCGTGGTGCTGATATCGTATATAAATGATATCGTGTAGTCGGTTTCGCCCGAGCTTTTGGTGGAGCTGGCGATGACGTCGTTTTTAACATATTTAAACAGGCCGCAGGTATTGTAGCCGCTGGCCACGGTGCCGAAACTAAAGGTGTTGTCCGGCACTTGCACGGCATCGTTGCCAAAGTTCGCCGGCGCGTGGTGAATACCGTCGGTGCAGTTAATTTTATTCTGTACTAGGTTGACCCCAAACTGTTCAGACCCCACGGAAGCAGCCGTAGGAGAAGTAAGGCCAGTTAAGGTATGGGCATTACTGCCGTTGTTAGTCGGCGGGTCCGAGGCGAGTTGCACCACATAGCCGCTCGCCAAATATGTTTTAACAGCGAATGTGGCAGTGGTTATGGCGGTACCGGCGGTGCTGAGCGTGCCGAGGTCGGTTGAGCCGCCGGCAACGCTAAATGCCAAATACGGATCGCGATTGGTGTTAAACCCAGCTTGCGCCTGAAACGCCGTGCCCGCAGTATTGCCCGCGGCAACTTCGCCAGCACTCTCCTTGGCGCAGTAGCTTGCAGAGCAGTCGTTCAGGTCACCGCCCGCTCCAAAAAACACTTCGTTCACTTGGTAATGGGAAGATGACGATTGCTGGGCATAGAGCGGCGGGCACAAAAACAGCGGCAGCGCCGACATGGCCATCGCAAGCACCTGAACCCGTCGTCTAAACCTCATGATGTCCCTATTTTCTAATAAATAGCCGCCAAAGGCAACGCACTTACGCTTTTTGCCCGTATTTAGTATTATGAAAACAATAGTAGTTTGAGGCACTGCCCGAACGGGGCACGTACAATGGATCCTACCGAAATACAAGAAGATAAATCTAATGATGCGCATTCGCTTGAACAAAGCGAGGGCGGCGCCGCGCCAAAAGCTGAAGCTGCCGGGGACAACGGCGATCAGCCAACCACGACTCCGGATGGCGCCGTAGATGCCACCGGCGGCAAAAATCCGCTCGCTCCGAAGCAACACAAGCAATCGTTCGTAAAAAAACTGTGGGCGCGTTTTAATATTTACCTCGTGCTGTTCGTACTGGTGCTGTTCATGGCCGGCGGTGTGCTGGCCTTCATGCTCGTAAAGGGCAAAAAGAATACTGTCACCACGCTCAATTCGCAGAGTTTGTCGGACAGCACGCTCAAGCAGCTCGCTAACACCGATGTCACGGTAGGCAAAAGCAACCAGATATTAACCGTGCAAAGCAATGCTATTTTTGCCGGCGCCGTGCTGGCGCGCAGCTCACTGGACGTCGCCGGTTCGCTCAAAGTGGGGGGCAACTTGAATTTGTCGGACCTTACCGTGTCGGGCGCCACGCAGCTGGGCGATGCCGTTACGAACAATCTCACCATTAACGGTTCACTCAATCTTCAGGGCGAGCTGACCCTTAAAAACGGCATTAACGTGAGCGGCAACAGCACCTTTACCGGCAACGTCACCACCACGCAGCTTACGACCGGCTCACTGCAGTTAAACGGCGACCTTAACCTTACGCATCATATTACTGCCGGGGGCACCATTCCGAGTATCGTGAAAGGTACGGCGGTCGGCGGCGGCGGTACGGCCAGCCTGAGCGGTTCGGACACGGCCGGCAGCATCACGATAAATACCGGCAACTCACCGCCGGCCGGCTGTTTCGCGACGGTAACTTTTTCCAAGGCATTCAGTAATACGCCCCATGTCGTGCTGACTCCCATCGGCTCGGCAACCGCAGGTTTGCAGTACTATGTTACACGCACGACGACCAATTTCATTATTTGTAGCGCGACTGCTGCTCCTGCCGGCCAGACCTTCGGCTTCGACTACATTGCGCTGGATTAAATATCTAAAAACACGGTGACTTTGTCGGCCTTGACGTGCATGAGCCCGCCGCTAATGCGGATTTTTTGTTCTTGCACACCGTTCACCGGCTTGATCACTAGGTCGCCGGGATTGAGCAAGGTGAGAAAGTTGTGGTGATGCGCCAAAATGTCAAACGGTCCGGTAGCATTTTGAGCCGAGATACTGTAGCTGTCTTCGTCGTAATAGGTGGTACGGTGAATATACCTTGACGCGCATAATTGGCCGGCTGCTCTTGGCGGCTGCTTGCTCGGCTTTGACGCTGGCGATTTCTTCGCTTTCTTTGGTATGATCCTCAATCATACGATGATCTCTTCAACTCCCTTTAACATGTCGTCGCGCTTCACGTATTCACCCTTTTTACCGGTCATACTTTCCATGACGTTCATATTTTGAGTGAAGTATTCAATGAGCTTCTTGGCCTTGGCATAGTCGGCGCGGTCGGCGGGGCTCAGTTCGTTTTCGCCAATGATGGCGATAATCGGCTTCAGCATTTCATACTTCTGCAGCAGGCTCTGCACCTGGACGCTCAGCAAATAATGCCGCTCGCCCACCACTTCGGGCGTCAGCAACGAGCTAGTAGTATGGATGAGGTCAACCGCCGGGCGGATGCCCTGCTCGGCCACAGCCCGGCTCAAGATAATGATGCTGTCGAGCTCGTGCTGGATCATCTGTACGGCGGGGTCAGAGGTGTCGTCGGCCGGCACGTAAATGGTCTGGACGGCGGTAATCGAGCCGTGCTCGTTGGAGCTCAGGCGGTCCTGCAGCATCTTTACGTCGCTAAAGATGGTCGGTTCGTAACCGCCCTCACTCGGCACCTGGCCGATCATGGTGGCGACCTCGTTGCGGGCCTGGATGTAGCGGTACATGTTGTCGGCAAAGAACAGAATGTCTTTTCCCTGGACATCGCGGAAATACTCGGCCAGCGTTACTGCGCTGAGGGCAATGAGCGAGCGCTGCACCGGGTTCTCGTTCATCTGGCCGAAGAACATGCAGGTACTCTTGAGGATGTCGCCGGTATTTTTGAGCGTGTCATACAGCTCGTGGCCTTCGCGGATGCGCTCGCCGATGCCCGCGAAAAAGCTCAAGCCGGCGGCATTTTTGGCCACATTGTTGATCATTTCCATGGTGAGCACGGTCTTGCCCACGCCGGCGCCGCCGACAATGCCAATCTTGCGGCCCTTCACAAACGGCGCAAAAAAGTCGAGCACTTTGATGCCGGTTTCCAAAATTTCCGGCTTGGCTACCTTAGCAGCCGCGCCGCGTTGTGGCAGGGCGAAGATGCTGCGGTGCTCCATGTCGTGATCGTCGACCGCCGGGATGCCGTCAATCGGCGCCCCCAGGGCGTCCACCACCCGGCCAATCATTTTGTCGCCCACCGGAATTTCGATACTCTTCCCTGTTGGCGTAACGCTCATACCTTTTTGGATGCGGTAGTCGGTACGAATTACCAGGCAAACGGCGCGGCCGCCGGCCTCAATGCTATCCACCAACAATTGCGTGCCAAGGGCGTCCACAATCACCAGCTCGTGGACATCCGGCACTTGGTCGTCGAACTGGACAACCACTGTCAGGTCTTTCACAATCCGCACCACACCTTGGTTCATGCCTGGCCTCCCATGCGCATCCCGTTAATCATCTCCTTCAGCCGTTCGTCCTGGATGTGCCGTTTGGTGCGGTTAAATTCCAGCTTCAGGTCGCTTACGAGGTCGCCGGCCCGGTCTTTGGCCATGCTCATCGCACGGAAACGGGCGGCGTACTGCGCCAATTTGGAATCCAAAATAACCTGCGAAAGCGCAATTTCGGTCATCGAGCGTTCCAGGTGCGCCACCACGTCAAAGGTAGAAGGTTCAAAAATATACGTCTCTTCGCTAATCACTTCGTCGTGCTCCCCTTTTTCCGACACTTCCTTGCCTTGCTGCTGCACAGCGCTTTGCAACTCGATACGCTTGCCTTCCTGCACCATGAGCGACACATACGTTTGGTAAAACACGGCCGTGCTTTCGTAGCGGCGGATTTCCTGCACCAACGGCCGGACGTTAATATTGCGGTCGCGCGAGGGCAGCGTAAAGTACTTTTTAAAATTAACATGCTGCTGTATCAGCAAAATGGCGCCGTGGTGACCGATAACGATAATGTCCTGCTTTTCGGGGTTATAGTCGGTAAGCATCATTTTAATGAGGCGTTGGTCGATATCGCCGCCAAAGCCGCCTTCGGCGGTAATGACGATGTACAGCTGCTTTTTAATGACGTCGTCTTTGTTGGTACGCCCAAACCGGAACAGGCTGTCCACCCGAATTTGCTTATAGATATGCCAGATCTCGCTAAAAAACTTTTGCGATTCAAGCACCTGGTTTTTAACGCTGGCAATGCGCATACTCGCCAGACCTTCAAACACCTCGGTAAGGTTGTAGATGGTGTTCATGGCCACCTGGCGCTCGGCGACGTCTTGTAAACGGCTCACTTTTTAACCTCCGGTGCTGCTGCGGGCTGAGCCGCCGGTGGCGCGCTCGCTGGAGGCGCAGCCGGAGCAGCGGCCTTGGGCTTGTCGATAAGGCTGCGCTTTTTAAGTTCGTCCCGGGTGGCGTCGAAGTTGCTGTCGTCGTCTTTGAGCTGCGGAGCGAGTTCGCGCACCGCCTTTTTCATGCCTTCGACATTTATTTGCTCTTCGAGCGTGCAGTTCAAACAAATATCGAGCATCAGGGTCTGCT
>DATGEW010000052.1:0-12212 GCA_035309745.1 Saccharimonadales bacterium (SeqCode) | reverse complement strand
CAACCTTACGAAGTGCCGAGTTCGGCTTCTTTGGGGTCTTGGTGGTGACCTTTACACATACGCCGCGCTTCAGCGGCGCCGCCTTTTCGTAAGACTTTGTTTTGAGGTTGTTGACCACACGGTTCAACGCCGGCGACTTGCTCTTGGTAGTCACCTTACTCCGCGGCTTGCGGACCAATTGATTGATTGTTGGCATTGGTACTCCTTATTGCTGTAATCTACTGCCATAGGTGGGTGTCTACGAGTGCCAACTCTGTAGAGCACCGTCCTCACCTGGCTCGGATTACTTAATAGTAATGAAATTAATTGTAACAGGTTTACTCAGTTGCGGCAAGCTCTGCTTCGGCTGCCGCGAGTGCTGCTTCGCGGGCACCATAGCCGGTCCCGACCGGGATCTTGCGACCCAGGATCACGTTTTCTTTCAGGCCGAATAGTTTGTCGATGCGGCCGCTGGTGGCGGCGGCAATGAGTACCCGCGTGGTGTCCTGGAAGGATGCAGCACTCAGGAACGAATCGGTGCTGAGGCTGGCTTTGGTGATGCCCAAAATGAGCTGGTTGTATTTCACCGGCTGCTTGCCTTCGGCGACGAGCGCTTCGTTAGCTTCTACGACAGCCAGTTTGCTCACCACGTCGCCGGTTACGAATTCGCTATCGCCCGCTTCTTCTACCTGCACGCGGCTAAACATCTGGCGCACGATAATCTCAAGGTGCTTGTCGGCGATGTTTTGCCCCTGCGCGGCGAAGATGTGCAGGATTTCGTTCATGATGTAGCGCTGCGTGGCTTCAACGCCTTGCAAGCGCATCAGTTCGGGCAGGTTGATAGAACCGTTGGTCAGACGCTGACCGGCAATCACCTTGTCGCCGTCCTGTACCATAATTTGCTTGAAGCCTGGAATCTCGTACCGCACAACGCTCTGGCCTGCCGGCGTGATAACCACTGCTTTATCGGTTACCTCTACCTTGCCGGCCATCGGCGCGACGATCGGCTCGGAGCCGTCCTCGAGGCTGGCCACAACATCGCCAATAGCGACATCGGAACCGCTGCGGACTTTGGGAGTACGCTCGCCCAGTTTGAAGTTGAGCTGCGCCTTGTCGTCGGCAGTCACCTGTACAACGTAGTGATCGCCTTCTTCCCACACGTTGGCCGTACCGCCGATATCGGTGAGGTATGCCTGACCCTTCGGGGTGCGGATTTCGAACAATTCTTCGATACGCGACAGACCCTGCGCGGTGTCATCGGCCACTAAGGCACCGGAACGGTGCTTACTGTCGAGGCTCAGCTGGGTGCCCGGCTCACCAATGGATTGCGCGGCAATCACGCCGATCGGATGGTGGCTGGCAACGAGTTCGCCAGTCGCCGGGTCAACGCCGTAAGACTTCTGCGGCACGCCGTGTACGCTGGTAGCGCTCAGCACGCTCATAATCTTGACGCCGTCAACGCTTTCATCGGCCTCCATGGCCTTGGCAGTCGTTTCGGTAATAAGCTCGCCACGCTTTACGTGACCCTTCACGGTCTCGGCGGCAAAGCGGCCGGTGAGGCGGGTGGCGTAGTTTACGCCAATCTGCTCGGCGTCGGAACGGAACATAGCAAACCCCGGATCGAGCTCGCGGCTCTCTTCGGCGTCGATAGTAAAGACGTCTTGAGCAACGTCTACCAAACGACGGGTAAGGTATCCGGCATCGGCCGTCTTAAGGGCGATGTCGATAAGCGCCTTACGGGTACCGCGGGTACCGGTAAAGTATTCGAGCGGGTCAAGGCCGGTAATGTAGCCCGACTTAACGGGCAGCTCGATGGCGTGACCGGAAGCGTCGCTAAACATGCCGAGCATGCCGACACACATTTTCATCTGGGAAATGTTACCGCGGGCACCGGACGTGATGGCGATAGCCATGGTGCTTTCCTGGCCGACCATTTGCTGGGCGAGGAGTTCTTGCACTTTGGTGTCGATCTTGGTCCAGGTTTCGACGGTTAAGCGGTAACGCTCTTCTTCGGTGATGAAGCCTTGCTCGTATTGGTCGGAAATCGCCGCTGTGCGCTCATCGCCGCCGGCAATAACGTCGTCCATGCCGTCGATGGCGGTAAAGTCGCCCATCCCCATCGAAATGCCGGACTTGGTGGCGTATTGGAAGCCGAGGTCTTTCAACTCGTCGGCAATTTCAGCAGTTTTGGCCTGGCCATACTTGGTGTACACCAACGCCATAACGTGCTGTAGTTTCTTTTTAGTCATCGGTTCGTCTTGGAATGGGAAATCTTCGGGGAAGACTTCGTTAAACAGGATGCGGCCGAGGGTCGAATGGCGGACTTCGCCGCGGAATGGCACCCGGATGTGGCTCTGCAGCTTGATTGCGCCTTGGTCGTAAGCCATCAGGGCTTCATCGAGGCTGAGGAACGGGCGGGTCTTGCCTGCCGTGCTGGCGCGTTCGTACGTCAGGTAGTAGCAGCCGAGTACCATGTCTTGCTCGATGTGCAAAATGGGCGTGCCGTCGGCTGGCTTCAACAGGTTGCGGTTGGCAGCCATGATCTCTTTGGCCTCGTCCTGCGCATCGTCGCTCAGCGGCAGGTGAACCGCCATTTGATCGCCGTCGAAGTCGGCATTAAAACCCTTACACACCAACGGATGCAGCTGGATAGCCCGGCCTTCGATGAGCACCGGCTGGAAAGCCTGGATGCTCAAACGGTGCAAGCTCGGTGCGCGGTTCAGCAGCACGTATTTGCCGCGGATAACTTCGTCGAGTGCGTCCCACACGGCGGTTTCGCCGGTTTCGATCATGCGCGTGGCGCTGCGGATGTTATGCGCCTGCTCGCGGGCAATAAGCTCGCCGATAACAAACGGTTTGAACAACTCAAGCGCCATCATCTTAGGCAATCCGCACTGGTTAATCTTGAGCTCCGGACCGGCGACAATCACCGAGCGGCCGGAGTAGTCGACGCGCTTACCCAGCAAGTTCTGGCGGAAGCGGCCTTGCTTGCCCTTCAGCATGTCGGAAAGGCTCTTCAGGCGGCGGCGTTGGCCGGTTGCGGCCACAGCACGGCCGCTGCGGGCGCTGTTGTTATCGATCAGCGCATCCACGGCCTCTTGCAGCATACGCTGCTCGTTGCGGCGGATAACTTCCGGCGCGTTCAGTTCAATGAGCTTCTTGAGCCGGTTGTTACGGTTGATAACGCGGCGGTAGAGGTCGTTGAGGTCGCTAGTGGCAAACCGGCCGCCGGTGAGTTGGACCATCGGCCGAAGGTCTGGCGGAATGACCGGCAACACACTGACACACATGCTGCCCGGTTCGATGTCGGCGCGTTCCATGCTCTCGAGCAGGCGCAGGCGCTTCAGCAATTTCTTCTTGCGCTGGCCCTTGGCTTCGTCGGCCTCTTTGGTAAGCTCGGCAATGAGTTCGGTAAGGTCGATTGCGTCGAGCAGCGTCTTGAGTGCCTGGCCGCCCATACCAACCTCGATCATGCCACGCAGTTCGTCGGGCAATGCGCGGTAGTCGGCTTCGGAGATGAGCCGCAGCTTCTCGAGCATGTCGAGTTGTGCCTTAAGCAGCTCAAACTCTTTATCCACCTCGTTCATTTCTTTGGTTTGCATCTCGGCCAGCGCTTTTACGTTGGCTTCGGGTGCTTCGGCTTCTTTTTCGTAGCGCAGTTTGATAGCTTCTTTGGCTGCAGCGAATTCGGCCTCTTTGTCGGCACGGTATTTGTCGCGCAGGTCGGTGTTCACCCGTTTGATAATGTAGCTGGCGAAGTATGCGACGCGCTCGAGGTTCTTAACAGTGACGCCCAAAAGCAAGCCGATGGCGCTCGGCGTGCCGCGCAGGAACCAGATGTGCGCTACAGGTACCGCCAGGCTGATGTGGCCCATGCGCTCGCGGCGCACGATGCTCTTGGTGACCAGCTCGCCGTTTTTATCAACGGCAGCTTCGCGCGAACGTACGCCTTTGTATTTGGCGTCGTGCGGGTTAATGTCTTTTACCGGGCCAAAAATGCGCTCACAGAACAGTCCGTCGCGCTCCGGCTTTTGGGTGCGGTAGTTGATGGTCTCTGGCTTGGTAACCTCGCCGTATGACCATTCTAAAATGTCGGCGGCAGAGGCCACGGCCAAGCGGACCGCGTCAAAATCGGCAATATTCGTACCGTATGAATAGCGACGCATTACGCTACCTCCTCTTCGTTAGTTTCTTCTTCGGAGACGGCAAAGTCGTCGCCCCCCATGTCGTCGTTGTCGTCACTGGCAGGCACGACGCCGCCATCGTCGGTCATGTCGCCGACGGTCATAAACTCATCAACGGCAGACTCTTCGGTAACATCGATATCGGAAATGACTGGCGCAGGCACGTCAACCTCCGGTTGGTGTGCGGCTTCGTCGCGGACATTAGTGGCGAGCACGTGCTCGGCATCTACCACCTTGTTGCTGGCCACGAGGTCAACCTTCAGGCCCAAGCCTTGCAGTTCCTTCACGAGCACGTTGAAGCTTTCTGGAACCTTCGGCCCGACAATTTCGGTCTTCTTAATGATGGACTCGTATGCCTTGGAACGGCCGTACACATCGTCGGACTTGATCGTAAGCATTTCCTGCAGCGTGGCAGCGGCGCCGTATGCTTCCAGCGCCCACACTTCCATTTCACCGAAGCGCTGGCCACCATTTTGGGCCTTACCGCCGAGCGGCTGCTGCGTGACCATGGTGTACGGGCCGGTTGAACGGGCGTGAATTTTGTCGGCCACCATGTGGTTCAGCTTGATCATGTACATGCTGCCGACAGTAGTGCGCTCCGCAAACGGTTCGCCAGAGCGGCCGTCGTACAGCTGTTGCTTGCCGTCTTCGGGCAGGCCGGCTTCTGTAAGCAAGCTGCGGATTTTTTCGGCCGGTACGCCGTTGAATGACGGACTAGCAACGTGCAAGCCGAGGGCGCGAGCGGCCATACCGAGGTGCGTTTCAAACAACTGGCCAAGGTTCATACGGGATGGCACACCGAGCGGGTTCAAAATGATGTCCACCGGGCGGCCATCTTCCATGAATGGCATGTCTTCCACCGGCAGAATGCGGGCGATAACGCCCTTGTTACCGTGGCGCCCACCAAGCTTGTCGCCGACGCTGATTTTGCGCATCTGGGCAACAAAGACCTGGATTTGCATTAGCACACCGGCCTTCAACTCGTGGCCGTTCTCACGCGAGAACACTTTTACGCCCACGACCTTGCCGTGCTTGCCGTTGCTCATGCGCTGACTGGTGTCGCGCACTTCTTTGGCCTTTTCACCAAAGATGGCGCGCAGCAGGCGCTCTTCGCTCGACAGTTCCTGCTCCCCCTTCGGCGTAATCTTACCTACCAGGATGTCGCCAGGATGTACTTCGGCACCGATGCGCACAATACCGTCGTCGTCGAGGTGGCGCAGCGCGTCTTCGCTGACGTTCGGGATGTCGCGGGTGACAATTTCCGGCCCCAGCTTGGTTTCGCGCACTTCAATCATGAAGTCCACGATGTGGATGCTGGTAAGCGTGTCGTCCTCTACCAGCTTGCGGCTGATGATAATGGCGTCTTCGAAGTTGTAACCGCTCCAGGGCATGAAGGCGGCAATGAGATCTTTACCGAGCGCCAGCTCGCCGTTTTGGATAGACATACCCTCAATGAGCACGTCGCCGGCCTTTACTTTATCACCGGTGTTAACAACCACTTTCTGGTTGATGCTTGTGCCTTCGTTGCTGCGCACGAAGTGCTGCGGCTCGTATTTTACGTTGCCGTCGGCGTATTTCACGACCACTTCTTGAGCGGTAGCCTTTACCACTTCACCGTCAGCCTCGGCGAGCACCATTTGCCCGGTGTTGCGCGCGGCGGCGCCTTCCAGGCCGGTTCCCACAATCGGTGACTGCGGTTGAATAAGCGGTACGGCTTGGCGCTGCTGGTTGCTACCCATGAGCGAGCGATACACGTAGTTCTTTTCGATAAACGGGATGAGGCCGGCACTGGAACCAATAATCTGGTTGCGCGCGGCGTCCATGTGCGTGACATCGTTGGCGTCTGCTTCGCCCGGCTTGAGCTGGGTACGGGCGCTGACGCGCTCTTGCAGGAAGTAGCCGTTTTCGTCAACTTCGTTCCCGATGCCGGCGATCACGGCCGACTCTTCTTCGGCGGCGTCGAGGTAGACAACTTCGCTCGTCACCTTCGCTTTTACCGGCCAGGTCACCCGGCCTTCCACCTTGGCGAGCTTGGCGGCGTCATCTTTGGCGATGACTTTGCCGGCCTTGACAATCACCTTGCCTTTTTCGTCTTCCAGGTTTACTGCAGCGATGTGGCCAGGCGCGTCTTTAGCGGTTACGGCATTAATTACTTTGCGGTATGGGGTTTCGACAAAGCCGTAGTCGTTGATCTTGGCGTAATTGGCGAGGTTGCTCACCAGACCGATGTTGGCGCCTTCCGGCGTTTCCACGGCGCAAATGCGGCCATAGTGCGTGGCGTGCGCATCGCGCACTTCAAAGCCGGCGCGCTCACGCGAAAGACCGCCGGGACCCATCGAGCTGAGGCGGCGCTTGTGAGCCAACTCGGAAAGCGGGTTGATTTGGTCCATAAACTGGCTCAGCTGCGAGCTGGCAAAGAATTCACGCACCGCGGCTACTACCGGCCGGGCGTTAATGAGCTGGCCGGGCGTAACTGTTTCGATTTCGCTCATGCTCATACGGTCTTTGGTGTTGCGTTCCATACGCAACAGACCGATGCGGAACTGGCGCTGTACGAGTTCGCCCACCAGCTTAACCCGGCGGTTGGCCAGGCTGTCGATGTCATCGGCCGGCTCCTGCGTGTTGTTCAGGCGGATCAACTCCGAAACGATGGCAACGAGGTCATCGATGCGCATTACGCGGTTTTCAACCGTGTTCGGCACATCCAAATTCAGCCGTTTGTTTAGTTTGTAGCGGCCGACGCGCGAAAAATCGAACCGCTTGAAGTTATAGAACATGTTCTCGATGAGCGCCTTGGCGTTGTCCACCGTGGCCAGATCTCCGGGGCGCAAACGACGGTACACCTCAATAAGGGCGTCACTTTGGCCGCGAGTCGGATCTTTGTCGAGGGTTGCTTGCAAGTGGCTGAGCTTGCCGGTGTCGACGTGCTTGAAGGCGTCCTTCATCTGCGCTTCGGTCATCCCAAGGGCGCGCAGCAACGTGGTTACGGCAATTTTGCGCTTGCGGTCAATCTTTACGAACAGGCCGCCAGCGGCTGCGGTTTCGAACTCCAGCCATGCGCCGCGGCTGGGAATGACTTTGGCGCCGTACAAATTGCTGCTGCCATGCTGGTCGGCAGTGAAGAACACACCGGAAGAACGGATAAGCTGGCTCACCACCACGCGCTCAGCGCCGTTAATAACAAACGTGCCGCGGGCAGTCATCTTGGGGAAGTCGCCGAGGTAGATTTCCTGCTCTTTGATCTCGCCGGTTACTTTGTTGGTGAGGCGGACTTTCGCCTTAAGCGGCGCTTCGTAACTCACGTTGTTTTCCCGGGCTTCGGCCTCGGTCATCTTCGGATCGTCGAAGTGGTAGTCTTCGAACGCCAAGCTTAATTTTGCGCCGGTATAGTCTTCGATCGGACTAATCTCGGCTAGCAATTCACCTAAACCCTCCTCCACAAACCATTGGAATGATTTGTTTTGGTGGTCGACCAAATTGGCCAGGTCAATCGCGTCGTCCTGAGCGGTGTAGTACACACGCGCGTTTCCACCCGCAGTCTTTGTGCTTTTCGCCATATAGTGCAGCTGTTCCCCTTCTTACTCCGTGTATGAGCACACAGAGACCTTACCTCGCAGCAAGGATACTTATACATATTGTTAGTTTGTTAAGTGTTTTTCGCGCGAAGATTACTAAGCGGGTGTTTCTGGCACTGTTTAATTTGATAGCTCCACAGCACTGCCCGGGCTTACACTACTTCTTAGTTTGGTATTGTGAGGCATGTACGCGCAATTGTCAAGTTACTTGCCCGGGCAGAATTATATCTGCGGCATCGGAAAGACAGGCCAAAACAAACCGGGCGAATTCCTCGCCGTACTGCGTGTCGGCGTCGAACCGGTACGACTGCGCCGGCTCTGCTTCATCTTCCAGAAAGAGATAGCCGGCCACTGACGTACTCGGCTCACTGCCGCGTTCGGCATCTGCCTCCAGATGGTCGCGACCCGCTGCCGCTTCTTGATGCCGACGCGCCAGCCAGAATTGGCCTCGCACCTTGCCTGCCGACAGCATCGTCGCAAGATGCTCGGCCGCTACCCGTTCACGCCCTTCCCTTATGCGGTGAATGGCAGCAGCAATTTCCAGCGCCTCCGGGCTGTACGGTATGGGGAGGCCGTACCTATCGTCTCGTACGCACAGTGCAGACACGGGCACAACCTCGATGTGCACATGTATGCCTGGCTGGAATTCGTAGCGACGGGAAGGACCTTCGGGCTGTTCCATAAAACCCCTCTACCAATAGGAGCATATGCTATCGGTAATACCCGGCTATAGCAAGGGGCGGGCTACGCTAAAGCAAGTGCTATTTGGCGTGCTTGGGCGGTACGGTCACCACCTTGTCTACCAGGCCGTACTTCTTGGCTTCTTCGGCGCTGAGCCAGTGGTCACGCTCCATATCTTCGCGGATACGCTCAATCTTTTGGCCGGTATTTTTGGCCATGATTTCGTTGAGGCGCTGCTTCAGGCGCAAGCCTTCTTTCAGGTCAATTTCCATATCGGTAATTTTACCCTTCGTGCCGTAGGACGGCTGGTGGATCATAACCGTGGCGTTGGGGAGCACGTGCCGCTTGCCCGGTGTGCCGCTGCTGAGCAAGAATGCCGCTGCTGAGGCCTGCATGCCGATGCCGAACGTTTGGACGTCGTTCGTCACAAATTGCATGGTGTCGTAAATGGCTAGGGCGTCGTACACGCTGCCGCCGGGACTATTAATGTAAAAGTAAATATCTTTCTTGGGGTCTTCGGCCTGCAGAAAGAGAAGCTGTGCCACGATAAGGTTGGCGCTGTGCTGTTCTACCTGCGTGCCCAAAAAGATGATGCGGTCTTTGAGTAGCCGGCTATAAATGTCGTAGGCGCGCTCGACACGCCCGTCGCTATCGATTACAGTTGGCACTAATACGTTGCTTTGTGGAGTTGTCATACCTGCAAGTATAGATAATTAGCACTCGATCGTCAAGAGTGCTAATTAACCGGGCGGCCTTCGGGGCGGAATGCGCCCTGGTCAGCATAGAAAGCAGGCTCCGCCAAGCAGTCAGCTTTATGATCTACTGGGGAAATTGGCGTAGTTACTGGCTCACGCAGAGCTGCCGCCTCCGGGCTATCTCGGCCTTCTGGCGTTAAATTAACGCACTCGCTCACAACTGCCAGTACCATGCGTAGCGGCAGCTCGCTGCCGCGAATACGCGCGCCGTTCGATGCACGTTCATCAGCCTGTCCGCTCAATAAACGCCCCAGGCCATGCATTACTCGAAGGTATAATGCACCATCTCCCCTAAACTCTGCCGGTATCTCCAGCTGGCCACCTTGCCGGTGACCTCCATTCCAACTCGTAGAACGTGGCCTTATACCACCGAGAGGCCTCCTGAGAAACGATATATCATTCGGTGTCAGAAAAATCTCCACCGGAGTGCCGTCGAGCGTTTTGATTTCCATAACTACTTTGCTTGGGCGTACTCGGCTAGTTTAGCCACGGTCTTTTCGGTAAGCAGGCGCGAGGCGAGTTCGCGTTGAGCCTCAGGCTTGGCCAGTTCGGCTTGCATTTGGGCATCGGGGTAACGAGCTTTGAGCGCAGCCATGTACTCGGTCAATTCCTTGGCAGTTACTTCCACCTTTTCTTTGTCGGAGATCTCGGCAAGCACCAGGCCGGCCTTTACGCGCAGCTCGGCAGCCGGGCGCTGCTTATCACGGAAAGTCTTGTCGGTAAGCCCTTCGGCGTCCAGATATTCTTGCCAGGTCTGGCCACGGTACATCAAGTTCTGGCGCTGTTCTTGCTCCAGCCGGTCGATCTGCTCGTTAACCAATACTTCCGGAATAGCCACTTTGGCCTTTTCGGTAATTTTGGTAATGAGTTCATCGGTAAACTTTTGCTCGGCTTCCTGTTCTTTGCGGGCGAGCAGTTCCTTTTTAATATCGTCTTTGAGGTCCTGGACGGTCTTGAACGGCCCTACTTTTGCAGCAAACGCGTCATCGAGCTTGGGCTCGGTACGGGCTTCCACCTTTTGCACCGTAACGGTGAAGGCCACTTTGCGGTTCTGGAGCGCCGCAACGCCGTAGTCTTTCGGAAACGTCAGGTCGAAGGTTTTTTCATTGCCGACTTTTAGGCCGACGAGCGCCGGCTCGAAACCAGGAATGAACGTGTTGCTGCCCAGCGTTAACGGGTACGCCTTGCCGTCGGCGCCGTTAATTGGCTCCTTGGTTTTGGCGTCCACTCCCTTAAAGTCGATAGTTACTTGGTCACCATCTTTTGCCTCGCGTTCCACCACGCTGCGCTCGGCCTCGCGGGCGCGCAAGCTGGCGATAACCTCATCCACTTCTTTCGCGGTAACCGCCGGCTTTTCTTTGGCGAGCTTCATCTTCTTGTAATCGGGCAGCGTCACCGCGCCTACGATTTCTACCTCGGCTTCAAACTCGAGGGTGTCGAATGGTACAAATTTCAGAATTTTGACCTGCGGCGCAGCAACAGGCCGCAACTTTTGGTCGCGCAACGCGTCAATGTACAGCCGGTTGATGGCTTCGTCTACAAATTCGCTTTGCAGCCGGGCCGGGTCGAGTTGCTTTTCTACAATGGCGAGCGGCGCCTTGCCCGCCCGGAAGCCCTGCACTTTCACGCCGCTGGCGAGCGACTGAAGGACGCGGTCTTTAATGCTGTGCATCAGCTGCACGTCGTCGGCGACGATCTTGAGCTGTACCTTAGTGTCGGTGAGTTTCTTAGAAGTGATTTGCATAGCTACAGACTGTAACAGATACGGCGCCGTTTGGCTAGTCACGGCACACATCGCAATTAGTATATATCACATCTTTATGTCATAATATATGTATGTCA
Source organism: Saccharimonadales bacterium (SeqCode) (assembly GCA_035309745.1). Lineage (GTDB taxonomy): Bacteria > Patescibacteriota > Saccharimonadia > Saccharimonadales > UBA4665 > PMNU01. Next base: position 1,196 of record DATGEW010000052.1, on the reverse strand, counting down.
GCTTTTGTCACCCGTAGCCCGGAAGCTTGGAAAAGACGCCTCACCGGTGCCCTTGTAGTGGGCAATGTGGATGCCTTCCCCCAACTCTACGCCAGTCAGGTGGTGCGAGCGGGGGTGGTTATATCGGATCTCATGTTGCACGGCGCTACTCTGAGAGATGGAACTCACATCAGACCGAGCTGGAAAGAGATCATCCTGGCGCCGAGCATTCATCAGATTGGTCATAGCGCCACCATCTACCACCGCCGCAATGGTATCGACCTTGAGTACGAGCATTCGGTGCCGCGCGAACCCAACCGTGATCGGGGAGCGCATCGTAGAAAAATCTCCGAAGGCGACATACGCCATATCGTGCGCCGGGTGTTGGCCAATGTAATTTGCACAACTGCGGACTACGCTGCCGCAGTTCTCCCTACGCAAGCGCCGTCCCCGAATTTGTTTGGAGAGCTCGCACTAGCTGTACGCGATGTGGTATCGCTTCACCCAGACAGTTACACCCTCATCAGCTCTTTATACGGTGGCGACCACACCCCGGAGGCGCATGCACTGGACCAAATCTGGCGAATAGGCGCGGGCGTGCTCGATAGTGATAAAATCCGCGGTCAATCTGCACTATACCGAACTGAACTCGCCGCAACGGCACGAGACAGAGTGGCTCGACGAATCTTGGTAGCAAGTGCACAACAATCTCTCTCGCAAGAGATGTACGGTGCCCTCCTAACAGCTCAGCCTGAAGTTGAGGAGACGCTTGGCCGCGCACTCCCACCGGATGTATCAGTGAACTTTACGGCAGGAACAGTATACGAGCAGCCGTCCCAGAACGCCTACATGGTAAGCGACAATTTCGTACCTCGGCCCGACGACATACGCCGCTTTTACAGCTGAGGCTAAAAAGACGCCCCTAGTCGTCGCTGCGGTAATCTTTGATGATGCTGACGATGCGCGCTAAGCTGTGGCGTTCGGCGACGCCGGTGAGCAAATTTTTGACCTCAAATTGTTCTTCTTTAAGGTCCTTTTCGCCAATGAACATGGCGTAATGCACGCCTTTTTTGGCAGCGGTTTTGATTTGCTTGTCGGTCTTTGCGCCGCTAATGTCTACCGCGACGTTTACACCCATTTCGCGTAGCTCACCAATAACGTGCTGGGCATCGTTGTACACATTGCCGATGAGCACCACATACACGTCGGTTTCGGCG
>DATGEW010000051.1:0-3648 GCA_035309745.1 Saccharimonadales bacterium (SeqCode) | reverse complement strand
ATAAAATTCCAAAAAAGAGCGCCAAACGGTCGCGGAAGAACCGGCGCGTGTTCAGGCGCGAAAATACGCCGACGGTGTACCATTTCTTTTGCATGTCTAGTCCCTTAAGCCCTTTCCGGTCAGATCAATAAATACGTCTTCGAGGTTTGCCTGCTCCACCGGCTGCGTTTTCTTGAAGCCCTTGGCGAGTAGTTGTTTAATGAGGTTTTTGGGCGAGTCGAGGGCGATAATTTCGCCATTGTCCATCACGGCGACACGGTCGCAGAGCAGCTCGGCTTCGTCCATATAGTGAGTGGTCATAATGACGGTCACGCCTTTGCTGCGCACATGCTCCACCAGCTCCCACAGATTGCGGCGGGCCTGGGGGTCAAGGCCGGTGGTCGGCTCGTCCATGAAAAAGACTTTGGGGTTGTGCACTAACGCGGCAGCAATGCTAAGACGCTGCTTTTGGCCGCCGGAAAGATTTTCGACGTAGCTACCGGCCTTTTCGCCGAGCTTCACGTCATTTAAGAACTCCATGGGCCGTACTTTTTCGCCGTAGGCTGCCGCGAACAACTCGATAATTTCGGTGAGCTTGGTTTTGTCCTGGAATGCCGGCGACTGGGGCTGGACGCCGATAATCCGGCGTACTTCCCACGGGTTACTGGCAACGTCGATGCCGGCAATAGTTGCCGTGCCGCCATCAATCGGCCGCATTGCTTCAATCATTTCCAGGGTGGTCGTTTTTCCGGCGCCGTTGGGGCCCAAAATGCCGAAAATTTCGCCTTTCTTAACTTCAAAACTAATGCCTTTGACGACTTCGCGGTCGCCATACTTCTTGCGAAGTCGGTCTACTTTAAGAATTGTATGTGCCATATGCACTACTATATCAGAACTTAACGTTGTTAAGTATTGTCACTTTTAAATTTCAAAAACACCCCGACCGTAATAGCCAGGGTGTTTTCATAAAAAGAACGCGTACTAAACGCGTACTATTTGTCGCGCTTGACGGTCAAAAAGCCGTTCTTTTCGTTTTCGCTCACGCTCATGCCGGCGGGCAAGTCGGTTGCTTCCGGGCGCTCGTCCTTACTGAAGTAGTAGATGGTTTGCTCTTTGCCACCGCGGAGGACAACCTTCTTCGAATTCAAGTAGTAGGTAACGCCTTTAGAATTAGTGTGCTTGTAACCCATTGCTAGATATACCCCTCTTCTTAGCATTAGTAATGGTACCCCTACCATACTCTGGTAGATTTTTGTTTGTCAACTCCCTTTTGTCCGCCACTCCCTCCATGGGTGCATATTTCACGCTTGCAGAGCATTGTGCTTATGTATTACACTGTGACGTATACAAAATAGGTTGTAAGTTATAGGGGGTCTTCCATGGAGTTTAATCGAAGCATGCAGTCGTCCGCGCCAGCTCGGCCAGCGGCAAGTAGCGCGCCAGCGGCAAGCACGGGTAGCAGCAAAAGGGGTTGGAAGGGCAGCCCGATGTGGCTGCGCGTCGTGTGGATGGTGCTCTTGTTCGCGGTTACCGGGCTCGTCGTCGCTATGCTCCTCCTGTTTCACTATGGCGGCCCGAAAGAATCGAACTACATCGATAAGGGCAAACAGCAAGCAGTCTTTCTTACCAATGGCCAGGTCTACTTTGGCCACGTAAAGACCATTAACAAGCAGTACATCGACCTGCAGAACATCTACTACCTGAACGTAAACCAGCAGGTACAGCCCAACCAAACGGGTAACGCGAACAGCGCTGCCAACCAAAGCGTATCGCTGGTGAAGCTTGGTTGTGAACTACATGGTCCGACCGACGAAATGGTCATTAACCGCGACCAAGTTACCTTCTGGGAGAACCTGAAGGGCGATGGTCAGGTTTCCAAGGCGATTGCGCAATGGGTGCAGCAAAACCCGAACGGACAGCAGTGTTCTACAAGCTCGAGCTCCAACTCGACTACCAAGTAGCATGCATCGTTACCGTAAAACTACCCCTCATCCCGAGGGGTAGTTTTTTATCCACTTAAGCAAGGCGGCGGTAGGTTACAATAAAAGCATATCCATGAATAAACGTCACCTCCACCACGTATGGACGCGTATCCGCCCCATAAAAACCTGGTATTTGTTTGCCAGCTGCCTTGTTTTAGCCGGAATCTGCGTGCTGTCGCTCAGAAGCAATTATGTAACCATGACCCACCTAAGGAATGCGGTGTATACCGCCGACCAGCAGGACGGCGACGTCGAAAAAGCGCTTGAGAGGCTACGCGCATACGTGGGGAGCCACATGAACACCAGTCTGGCGACGAACGATGGGGTGTACCCGCCGATTCAGCTCAAATATACCTATGCCCGGCTGCAACAAGCCGAGCAAAAACGCGTGGACAACATCAATTCCCAGGTGTATACCAGCGCCCAGCAATACTGCGAAGCGCTCTACCCAAATAGTTTCTCCGGCGGGCCGCGGGTACCCTGTATTGAATCGTACGTGCAAACGCACGGCACAGCAGCCCGGAAGATCCCCGATGCGATGTATAAATTCGACTTTGCCTCGCCCGCTTGGTCACCCGATCTGGCCGGCTGGACGATGGCAGCAGCGATTGTACTGCTAGTGCTCACGGTAATTCGTTTTGTGATAGGGTTTGCGCTTGAGGCGCTGACTCGGTAACGCGTGGTAGACTACAAGCATGCACATATATTTTTCGGGGATTGGCGGCGCGGGGATTGGCCCACTGGCGCTCATTGCCCACCAAGCCGGGTACCGGGTGTCGGGTTCTGATAAGCAAGAGAGTGCTTACATTCCGTATTTGCGCGGACAAGGCGTGGGCGATATCCATATCGGCCAAAGCTACGAACAGATTGCCACCGTACACGAACGCGCGCCTATCGACTGGCTGGTGTATACATCGGCTTTGCCCCTGGAGCAGCCGGATGCGCCGGAGTTGCGGTTTGCGGCGGAGCACGGCATCCGCGCGACAAAACGAGACGATTTTTTGAGCGATTTTCTACTCCATAACCAGCTGCAGATGATCGCCGTGGCCGGCACGCATGGCAAAACCACCACTACTGCTATGGCCGTATGGCTTGCTAAGCGCATACAGCTGCCGGCGAGCCACCTGGTACCGGCCAAGCTCGGCTTTGCCGAAATGGGCGAATTTCACCCAGGCAGCCACTACTTTATATATGAAGCCGATGAGTTCGACCGTAATTTTCTGGCATACAAGCCGTACATAAGTCTCATTACCGGCATCGATTGGGACCATCCCGACATTTATCCGACCCGCGAAGCGTACAACCAGGCATTCCGCGATTTCCTGGGCCAGAGTAAGCACGCTGTATTGTGGGAGGACGATGCGGCGCGGCTGGACATGCCCGCCAAGCACAACCTTCAGATACTGGACACACACGACCCCCGCATCGATACGCAGCTGCATTTGGCAGGTGCGGTGAATCGCCGGGACGCCTGGCTCGTAGCACAGGCTTTTACGCAGCTTACCGACCTGCCGTTTACCGACCTCATTGCGGCGCTGAATGACTTTCCGGGCGTCTCGCGGCGCTTTGAACAGGTCGCGCCCGGTGTGTACAGCGACTACGCACACACCCCGCCAAAAATCCGGGGCGCGCTGCAGCTTGCGCACGAAATTGCCGGGAACAACGTTGTGGTGGTGTACGAGGGCCT
>DATGEW010000050.1:0-3565 GCA_035309745.1 Saccharimonadales bacterium (SeqCode) | reverse complement strand
GGTTGCCGTGGGGCTGGCCGGACTACTTGGCGTATTGCCGGTTGGCGTACTAGTAGGGGTGTTGGAAGTTGGTGACGTACTCGAGGGAGGCGTCGGCGAAGTGCTGGACACAATTGGCGTGGGTGCAGGGGTGCCGGGCACGCTTACATTCGTGCTCGGTGCTGGGCTGCCGTACATTGCCACGACAATGGTTTCCGGTCCGCTGCCCTGGTAGTCGGGAGCGTTGGCGATGCCAAAACCGACATCGGTGTAGGTGTTATTGAGAATGTTGGCTTTGTGCTCCGGGCTGTTCATCCAGGCGGTTAGGGTGGCGTCGCTGCTGTCGAACCCATAGGCCAGGTTCTCGCCCGCGGTTTGGTACTGGTAACCGGCGTTGATGATAAACGTCCACGGCGTCGCCCCGTCCGGCGTGTTGTGCGACCAGTAGTTGCGCGTGGCCATATCGTTGGCCTTTGCCTGGGCGGCTTGGTCGAGCTGGTCGTTAAGGGTCAACCCCGCCAAGGAATTGCCCTGTCGCTGGGTATTGGTATCTTGCAAGAGCGCCGAGATGCTCATGTTGGTTGCATAACCGAGCACATCTTTATGAATGCTGCCCCAAAAACTGCTGCACGCCAGCCCGACACCCACAATGAGTGCCATGGGCAAATACGGCCAATATGTTTTCATATATGGTTTGCTTTGCCGGTGGTGCTGCCCGACGCGCCGTTTGTGGTTAATAGAAGTTGGACGTTTCTGTTTTGCTACTAAGACCATCTTGCCCCTAGTGTAACATAAACAGTTTTAGGCGGCGAACCGGCAACGGAAAAGGGCCATAGCCGCAGCTTGCACGACGTTAAAGGACTCTTTTTTGCCCAGCATCGGGATCTCGAGCGCCAGGTCGCAGGCGGCAAGTATCTCTGCTTCAACGCCTTCTACTTCGCGGCCGACCAGCAGCGCGATTTTTTGCGGCGGCCGGTAGGCGGGCAGGCGCTGGGCATTCGGAGCCTGCTCGACGGCGGCAATGACGTAACCCGCTGTTCGCAGCTCGGCAAGCACTGGCAAGATTGTTTCGCAGTGTTCCCAATCAACCATATCCTCGGCGCCCAGCGCTGTTTTATGTATTTGTTTGGCAATTTTGGCCGCCTCGTGGGGCAAGCGATGGTCATCCAGGTGCGGTGGGCAGGGAGTGTAGCCGCTCAGAATGACCCGGCGTACACCAAGCCCTTCGGCGGTGCGGAGCAGCGAGCCGACGTTGTGGCAGCTTCGCAAGTTGTGGGCAATAAGTACAATGTCGCGCATGAGTTTAATGGTACCACGGCGATCTTTCAAGCCGGAGCACTACGCGTCCTAACGCATGCCGCTCGTGCTATACTTTTGGTATGAGTCAAGATGCACGGCGTGATGAAGAAGCCGCAACTGAGCGGCGTGCCCGCCTTTTGGGCATCCAATATGTGGATGCTTCACGCCTACCGGAAAAAACATTGTATAAAGAGCTTTTGACGGTCCCGGAGCTGTACCAGCTGAGGGTTATTCCACTGAAGGTGGATAAAAGCAACGTGTTGTTTGGCATTACGACAACAACCTCACAGCAGACCATGCACAATCTGGAAGCTCGCTTTAGTGATATGCGCACGGCTTTCGCTATTATTTCCGACGCCAGCTACCGTGAATTTATGCGTTTGTACGATCCGCCAAAACAAGTGACCTACCAGGATATTAACATTACGCAGGCCACCGACGACCAGCTGCGCGATAGCATCTCCCGAACGCTTGCACAGGTGCGTTCCGACGATATTCTGGCGTACCTGGTAAAGCAGGCATACGTGCTCAAGGCGTCGGATATTCACCTCGAAAACCAAGCCGAATCGGTGCGCGTGCGGTTCCGGGTAGATGGCGTGCTCCACACCATCGCCATGATCGACCGCGGCAAATACCACCAACTGGTGTCATCAATTGCTGTGGCGGCGAACGTATCAACCGATGCGCCCGAGCCGCAAACCGGGCACATTAACCGCGCGTATCATATGGCGACTGGCGAAGATGTAACCGTGAACCTGCGTGTCGAAACCGTGCCGACCGCCTACGGGCAAGACGTTGTGATGCGTTTGTTCACCCTCAGACTAGAACTGCTGAACCTTGATAAGTTGGGGTTGTCGGCGCGTGAGCGCGATGTCGTCGATGACGTTATCCGCCATCCAACTGGTCTGGTGTTGGTGGTGGGTCCGACCGGCTCCGGCAAAACGACTACCCTGTATTCGCTCATCAATACACTTAATTCTGACGAGCGGAAGATCATCACGCTGGAAGACCCGGTAGAGTACTTTATGAAGGGGGTGGTGCAAGTTCCGGTCGAAGGCGATACGCACGAGACCGGCTTTGCCGAGCGCTTGCGCGCGGTTTTACGCTTGGACCCCGATATTGTCATGGTAGGCGAGATCCGCGACCAGGACACGGCGCGTACCTCGCTGCAGGCGGCGCTGACCGGCCACCTGGTGCTCAGCACATTCCACGCCTCGTCGGCGGCCGCGGCGCTCACGCGCATGCTTGACTTTATTGGCATTAACCCGTTGTTCGCTTCGGCCATGCACCTTATTATGGCCCAGCGATTGGTGCGCCGGCTGGACGATGCCAGCAAGCAACCCTACCAGCCAGATGACGGATTGCGCGCGCAGCTGCAGCAGGTTATCGACTCGCTGCCGCCAAATGTGGAGCGGCCGGATTTGAGCAACATTACGTTGTACAAAGCGGGTTCTTCGCCCGATAATCCTTTTGGTTACAAAGGCCAGATGGCCATCCGCGAGCAAATGCTCATGACGCCGGGCATCCAGCAGCTTTTGCGCCTGCCTCCTAACCAAATCACAACAACGATTCTCGAAGAAAAAGCCGTGGAAGACGGCATGATTACCATGCTGCAAGATGGCGTGCTCAAAGCGCTCCAAGGCATAACCAGCCTCGAAGAAATCTACCGCGTGGTTGCTTAGCAAGCTCAAAGAAAGAGCGAGCTAGTTCTTTGTTATAACCGCAGCCACTGTCGGGCAGAGTCGGTCGTCGAGTACGCTGGGCATAATATGCTCGGCGTCTGGTTGATCGACCAGCGCTGCAATGGCTTCTGCTGCAACTATTTTGTGCGCATCGGTAATGGCGCGCACCCGGTGGTCGAGTGCGCCACGGAAGATGCCCGGGAAAGCCAGGGCATTGTTGACTTGGTTGGGGAAGTCGCTGCGGCCGGTGGCCACTACTGCGGCGCCGGCGGCACGCGCTTCGTCCGGCATAATTTCGGGCACGGGGTTGGCCATAGCAAAGATAATCGGATCTTTGGCCATGGTTTTGACCAGTTGGGCCGTAAGCAATCCCGGTTTGGAAACACCAATAAATATGTCGGCTTCCCGCAGCGCGTCGGCCAGATTTCCGCTCACGTGCCGCTTAGCAAAGGCGAGCAGTTTTTTCTTTTCCTCGTTCAAATCGGACCGTCCGGCGTGCACGACGCCTTTGCTGTCCACGGCAATGATGTTCGGTCCCGCATATACATGTAGTAACTTCGCGATAGCTATGCCCGCGGCACCGGCACCCACGAGCACAATGGTGC
>DATGEW010000049.1:0-2666 GCA_035309745.1 Saccharimonadales bacterium (SeqCode) | reverse complement strand
AGTTCTATTTGTGACCTTGTTTGCCGCGGTGGACCTGCTTTTGTATATGTATTGGAACGCACCGAGGGCTGCGGTCATTGCCGGGCTGCAAGGGCGCTACTACCTTCCGCTTGCGGCGCTGCTGCTGTTGCCGGTATATGGCTGTATACGCTTCAAGATTGGCCGCTTGCGGCAAGGCGCAGCGCTCATGCCCCTCCTTATCGTGGTGCTGCTATTTTCGCTCTTTACGCTCCTAAGACGTTTCTATTAGCCACGGCGATTACGGCATCGAACTGCCTGAAGGAATGGCATTGAACAGATCGTCTTCAATGCTGGGCAGGTTCCCCATGTCGCCACCCAGCGCCGCGAAGGTGCCAAACGACTGCACGTAGTGTTTTTGCCCGCCCTGGGCGTAATATACGCCCCCGTTGTGCAAGAAAAATTTTCCGAGAGACTTGAGCGTTGTTAAGTGAGCCAGGTTGGTATCGCTGAGCGCAACAAAACTGCCGTCGGCGAGTCCCCACTGGGCCATCACGTCGCTACTTACAGGAATTTTCCCTCCGTTATTGGCGATGTAGTGCGCGCCGCCAGCGGAGCGGACCATGGTTTTTAGATCGCCATCATTTGGATAGGTACTGTTGAGGCTATCCGGCCCATTGTCCATTGCTGCCGGGTTGAGGCCGAAAATGCCAATGGTCGGCCAGCTCGGTACGTGGTAGCTATGGCCGCCATTTACCATAAATACGCCGCCCGATGTTTGGAATAGTGAACCGTCCGCCAAAAGATCGTCGCCATCAGGGATTTGGCTGGCCGTGAAGGACGATACGGGCAATAGTTGGGGGAAGTTTAGCCCCAAGCCGACAAAATTGGACCAGTTTGGTACATGGTGCTTGGTACCCCCAGCTAGCTGATACACCCCGCCCGTGCCGTTAACCCACAGGTATTGCCCAGTAACCGCGGTCGGCAACGCATTAAGCAGCCCTTGCCCATAGGTCTGCCAGCTAACGCCGCCGGGCAAAGCGGCTGCCATGCTGGTGACATCAACCTTGCGTCCGCCATCAATAAGATATTTATGCGTGCCGTCGGTAGCCCAAATAGTGAGGTTGGTCGGTTGTGCTGCCGGCGGCGAACTGTTAAACGACGATACGGCCGGCGACGGGTTGGCGATTTTATAGAGTTGCCAAGCGGTGAATACATTTCCATCCATCGGATAGAATTTGAAAGAAGTGTTATCGTATAGCAGGAACGGACCGCCGTTAAACGATAGTACGGCGGCATGGCTGATTTGCAGCGGGCCGATGGGCTGCCAGGCGTTGATGTCCTGGAATGCCACGGTGTCATTCCACGTGTAGCCTAAATCGGCAAGCGTTTGACCGTCATAAATGGGCAGCCGCTGGCCGCCAGCCATTCGATATACCGTGTTATTGTTGATCATCAAGGGTTTTATCGGGCCCGCTCCGGGGATGCGCTCTATGAATTCAGTACCGGGGATAACCTTGACCACGTTCGTGTTAAAACAGTCCAATCCCCAGGTGGTATTGACGTTGGCGCTGCCGTCGACATTTTTGGCGCAAGGGGTAATATCGGGAATGTAATATCGCTTACCGCCATCGATGAACTGGAACTGCTGATATTCGACACCCGAGGCCATGGTGCCGAGCGTGCCTTCATCATCGAACTGTGCGAGGTAGGCGTCCGACACCGGCATAACCGGCTCGGTGCCGAGGTTCCAGGCCTGGTACACAGCCCAAGACGTAAGCTTATATTTTTTACGGCCATAACTGCCGTCAGGCATCCGACCTTCAGCCACCAGCCATACTTGGCCGGTTGTGGTCGATTGCCGCAGCCATTTGGCGTTGACCTGCGTACTCCCAAACCAGCCGTTAAAGGTATCCCAAAAAACTTGGTTGCCATGAAAGTGGGGAGTATACCAGTACAATGATGCCGTGGCGCCTGTATCCATATGGACCGCTGTGCCGTCGATGGTGGTAAACCCGTCGTACGCAACCGTCGGGCCGCTCGGACATACCTGCCACCTGCCCTGAGTCATCGGTCCGCCATAGCATGTTTGAGGGTCGTCGGAATTATTCCAATTGCCGTTTATAATTGCCCAGCTGATATTACCCTCGGACCGTTGTTCGCCAAACTTAAGCAGCCACGCGGCATGGATAACCTGCTGCGAAAACCCGGCCTTTGCCGCAGCATTGACGCAGGTACCGCTCACCGACGTGGTTGTTACGCCATTTATGGTGTACAAATTGAGGCCACTATAGTCGTGCGTCGTCCCGCTATCCGGGCAGCCGTAGCCGGTTGCGCCAACGTAGCGCAGCGTACTGCAGCCATCCCCGCCGGTCGGCAGACCTTGTTCTTTTTGGAGTGTGGCAAGCAGCACTTGGGGGTTAAGTTGATAGGCTTGGGCCGCGTGAGCGATAACGGTACCGGCGCTCACATTACCGCCATAGGTAAAGCCGGTGTTTGGTGCGTAACCAGTGGGATCTGGCGCGCTGAACCCTTTATTGGTACTAATGCAGCTTGTGCCGAACTGGTTGAGAAAGGCATCGATATCGTTCGCGGACATAGTGCCGACATTATCGAATACGGCATCGTCGATCACACGATTCTGGTCGAAGGCAAACACCTTGGCGCTCTGCGCACAAAGCGCCAAGGTGGCGCCCAGCATAAGTGCT
>DATGEW010000048.1:0-10975 GCA_035309745.1 Saccharimonadales bacterium (SeqCode) | reverse complement strand
TGCTTTTCGCAAAAACGCAAAAGCGAAACATGCGAATGCTGTTGTTTGGAGATATAGCCCGGTTTGGCATACGGACTCACTACCAGGCAAGGTACGCGCGGGCCGTAGCGGAATTGAGTGCCATCTTTCCATGTTTCTACTTCGGGCGGGGGTACGTGGTCGTACCAACCGCCCCAGTCGTCCCACGTAATGAATATGGCGCATTTGTCCCACAGGCCGCCCTTCACCACGGCTTGTAATTGCCGCACCGTCCATTCCATGCCGTGAGTAATATTGCCGGGCGGATGCTCACTGAGGTCGCCGAACATCGTGTTCACCTCGGCGGCATACAGCCACGAAACAGCCGGCAACGTGCCAGCCTGCGCGTCTTTTATGAATTGTTCGGAGCTGACCGAGTGTGGTGATTTTTTGAGCTGCTTGATGTACTGGAAGGCATACCCGCCGTAGTTTTTCCACGTAAGGCTGGCCTGTTCCAGCAGCGCGGGCAGCGACGGGAGGTCAAACGTGGTGGTGGCATGTTTGCTATCCTGTTCGCTGGTGGTATGAATGTTATCGACCACGGGCGAGTCGGCCGTGATGAGCATGAGATGATTCGGTGTAGACGGGCCGGCCACGTCGGTAAAATAATTGTCGCACAGTGTAAACTCGCGGGCCAGCTTCCAGTACGCCGGCAGATCGGCTTTCGTGTACTGCTGACGGACCGCTTTTTGGGCGAATTGCAGCCACGCCTCGTGCGTGTGCGGGTGGTCCGAGGCCGGCGGATTCGGCGCTTTGGCTAAGGTTGCATCGCCATTTACTCCCGGAAACCGGCCAAAGTAATTATCGAAGGTGTGGTTTTCTTTTACGATGATAATCACGTGCTCTATCTGCTGCGCCATACGTTATCGCCTGCTTACACCTGTATCATAGCGGGCCACATGCTCGCGCAGAGCGAATAATCTTACAGACGTTTATAAACTTTAAGGTAATATGCTAATCTTACCTTGGCAGACCAATTATGACCCTATCGAGACGAACAAAATTGAACGCTTTTCGTCTGGCTACGCTTGGCGGAGCACTGCTGATGTGTAGGGGTATATATAACATGGCATCTACGTTCAGTGCGGACGGCCTGCATGGGGCGGGACTGCTCGTGGCGGGTATAGCAGTGAGCATACCCTCCGCGCTCGTCATGACCTACCTAGAGCATAGGCGCGACCCGGCCCTGGAACGTCAAAAAATCGAGGTCGAAACGCTGGCGAAATCTGCCCCATCCGCCAGCCGCGGAGAAACGCAGGCTCAGAAGAAGGTGCCGTGAGCCTTGCGACCCGGTGCCCTAACTCGAAGAAGCGCCTCTTACTTGCCTAGTAGTGATACCTGCAAGCTATAACGCAAATCGCATTTTCGTCCACCAAGTAGACCAAGCGATGTTCATCGTTCATCCTGCGCGACCAAGTGCCCGAGAGGTCGCCGCGCAGTGCTTCTGGTTTCCCGATTCCGGACATAGGGTGGCGTTGACAATCTTTCAGCAACTGGTTGATCTTTTTCAGCAGCTGCTTATCGTGTGTTTGCCAGTAGAGGTAATCTTCCCATGCTTCGGGGGTAAAAATCAGCTTGCGGCTCATCTAGATCTCAGTAAGTTTGCGCTCCTCGGTCTGGCCCGCCCGCGCTTTCTTAATAGATTGCCGTAAGCGGCTAGCATTAGCCGGACTACGCAGTAAGTAGTCGGTCTCTGCGTAGGAGTTGAACACGTCGAGAGGCAACACTACCACAGAAACACTGTCGGAGCGTGTCACTACCAACGGTTCTTGATCCTGGTCGATCTCATCGACAAAACGCTTTATTTCTTTTCGGAATTTCGATATAGAGGCGATCTTCATTTTGTACTGCTCCTTGTACAAAATATTGTACAACTATCGTGCGTCCGATGTCAACGGCGAAACAGCACAGTGCAACCCGGCTTACGCTTCAAGCAGTTTCCGCAGCTCCTCGACATTGGGGAAGAGCGCAACCTGTTTCATCTCTTCGGGTGTAAAGAAGCGCAATTCCTCACACTCGTCTGATGGCGTAAATTGTAGGTTATTCAGTTTGATCTCGTATATAACATTGGCAATGTAGTATTCGGAATCGAGGCGCTTGCACGCCACAAAATACTTTGGCGACGGCGAAACGTACGTGACCGTCAGGCCGGTCTCTTCGGCAATCTCGCGCTTTAAGCAGGCGATGGGATCTTCGCCGTGATCGAGCCCGCCGCCGAGCATTTCCCACTTTCCGTTGTCCTCCCGACTCAGCAGCAGGCGGCCCTGGCCATCAGTAACAACACCCTTCACGCTTACCCGGTAATAGTTCTGGTGATTCATCCCACCATCATAAACAATGAACCCCTTAAAACAAAGAAATGATACTACGCATCAGCGCCTGCGTCATAATCAAGAGATCACCACTCCGGATCGGTCTAAAACGGCTGTCGAATGATTGTTTTTAATTTTTCTGGAGCTGTGCGGCGAGGGTCGCTCAAATATATTTCGTGGTGATGCTTGCTTCTAGCGGTTAGCTGACCACCTTGCTCCTTGATGAATGCGTGCAATTGCTGGATTGTCGGTTCCTCGCCAGCATACGGACCAATGTACAGGATTTGTGCCGCCCGCCCCTCGTCGTATGGCGCAAAGCGCAGTTTGTCTAAAGACGGAGAGTGTTTCTTCTCTCTAACTTGCTGTACCGCCTGCTTGTATATATCTTCTGTTATGATGTCGGGCTGCATAATCATTGCCGTCCACAGCCAATCGTTCTTATTGCTAGCACTAAAATTCTCCATATTTTTAGTCCACCACAAACCCTCGAGAGGCATAACGCCAAAATCTTTGCCATATTTGATTTTGTTGATGAATTTTATCGCATAGGCGACAGGGTAGAGGCACTGGATCGCATCGCTGTATTCCTTGCCAGTATTCGGATCACCTTTGCCATCCACCATGATAAAGTTCATTGTCGGCACCTGTACGATAACAATCTTGCCAGCTTTCGCACTATACAAATGCTTAAGTTCTTGCTTGTAGTCCGTTTTGTCGACCTTTTCCATAGTGTCCACTTTCATTAAAACTTTGCGCCTATAGAATTTTCTACGCAATGACTATGGTCACAAGAATAAGCTGGCCACCCAGGGCTTAATGGCCCACCACGCGCGATCTGTCGAAGTTATTGCAGCTAGGCCTTGCTCATCCTCGACAGAATGAGCCGGATGGTTTTGGGTGTCCGGCTCGTAATATCTTTGCCGAATTGTTTTTCCAGCCAAGCCATATAATCGGGCGTTTTACCGCTCGTTAGGTCAACCGAACCGTACACGGCATTATCGGTACTGCCCATAAGCGTGTAGGGTTTGCCGTCTGGCGTAAAAGGCAACTTTACATGGAGTGTGGGCGCATGCCGGAAGAAGGTAATTAAAAGATACATTGCTTTGTTGTGGGATTGCTCGATGCCTTTAAAGGGGTCCAAGCCGATGAGGCTTTGGAGCTCTGCTTCGCTTCTTATGATGACGCTTCTGTTGAACCCTAGTTTTTGTGGCAGGGCGTTTTCGATGCGTTCGGCCAGCGCCTCCTCGTCGCTATCCGGACTCTCAAATATGATGTTCCCGCTCGCCAGCACCACCTGGACGCCGGTAAAACCGAGCCCTCCAAAGAACTGTTTAAATTTTTCGCCCGTCATATTAGGATTACCCGGCCCAATCCCTCGCAACATGGCGGCATACTTCGTCATGGTTTTAATATAGCAAAAACTCCCCGCTTCGGGGGATTGTATGCATAAGGGAAGTTCAGAGTTTTTTCAAGCGTAATGCCGCAAGACTAATTGCTGCAATGCTTTGACAATCAGTAATCTCGCCGAATTTAATCATCAAAAGCACTTTATCAAGGGGAATTTTTTCGTGCGCCGTGATGCCTTCTTCGGCTTGCTTGTGATTGTTGGTGGCAGAAAGGTTTGTTGCCAGATACATGTAGGCAAACTCATTTAAAAAACCATTTGAGCTTTGAACTTTTCCGAGTAGTTCCCAGCTTGCAGCTTGTAAGCCGGTCTCTTCTTGCAGTTCTCGCTTTGCCGCCTCGAGAGGGTCTTGCCCTTCACTTCCGCCAGCAGGAACTTCCACGGAATACATATTCGTAGAATAGCGGTAAAGCCCAATAAGGTGAATATTTTCATGCTCATCCATGGCCACAATAAACACTGCATCGTCGTGGTCAACTACGTGGTATTCGCCACGTTTACCATTGGGCATGATGACCGTGTCTTTACGCACAGAGTACCAGCGATTTTCATGAACTACTTCTGTAGCGAGAGTTTTCCAGGGATTGCGGTGATGATCCGACACACTCTAACTATAACAAAAAACAGAGGCAAATTACCTCTGTTTTAAATATAGTCACGTTGGAGGGCCAGCAGGGACTTGAACCCTGGACATTCTGCTTAAGAGGCAGACGCTCTAACCAGCTGAGCTACTGGCCCATGTAGCTGTCACAGGTGATCATTTTATCAGATGAGGCCTTTTTTGTAAACGTATTGCCGAACGTACTGCGCGTTGTATAATAACCTTAAGAAAAGCATTATAAGAAAGGATTTTATGCTCGGCTTACTTACTCATTTTGCGCAGGACTACTCGTATTCCACGACGCCTATTTACAGCACTCCTTCTAACACTACGGTATCAGCCGGGGTGAGCACTTTCTTTATTGTTCTGCTCATCGTTGGCCTGGTACTGGCCGTCGTCAGCATCATTTCGATGTGGAAGATCTTTACCAAGGCCAACAAACCGGGGTGGGCGGCAATTGTGCCCGTTTATAACACCATCGTTTTGCTCGAGATTGTTGGGCGGCCGTGGTGGTGGCTGTTCCTGTTCCTCATTGGGGTGATTCCGTTTGTGGGTGGAATTGTAGCTTTCGTGTTCGCCATCATCGTATACAACGACCTCTCAAAGTCATTTGGCAAAACCAGCGCTTTTACAGTGCTGCTGGTGTTGCTGCCGATCGTCGGGTTCCCCATGTTAGCGTTTGGTGACGCGAAGTATCATGGCCCGGCAGCGGCTATGGGCGGTGGTATGCCTGGCAACGGCCCGGCCGCAGGTCCCACCACACCGGTTACGCCCGCGTCTCCGCACCCACTCGTATAATGCAAAAACAGGGGAAAGTTGATATAATACCCCTGTGAAAATACTGAACGGTAAAGAACTTGCCGGTTACATCAAAGCGCGTCAGGCCCGGGAAGTCCGGGCTTTGCGCCAGGCATGGCACACCGTGCCTAAGTTAGCTATTGTGCTGACTATCGACCACCCGACTATCAATGTGTACATGCGCATGAAGAAGCGCTACGGTGCTGACATTGGTGTTGATGTCGATATTCACGCTGTTGCACAGGATGACGCGCCAGCGCTCATACAGAGGCTCAATGCCGACGAATCGGTGCACGGTGTTATCGTGCAGCTCCCTTTGGAGCGTCCGGAAGAAACCGAAACATTGGTGAATTTGGTGGCACCGGAAAAGGATGTAGACGCGCTGGGCAAAGACGTCATCTTTGAGCCGGCGACCCCCATGGCAATTCTGTGGCTGCTGGCCGGCTATAACGTGGAGCTGCAAGGTAAAAAGGTGTTGCTGGTGGGGCGAGGCAAGTTGGTGGGCGCGCCGCTCGAGCGAATGCTTAAAAAATCGGGCATAGATGTTACCGTTGCCGACCGAACCACGCAAGACCTTAAGACCGAAACGCTCCAGGCAGACATTATTATCACCGCGACCGGCAGCCCGGCCATTTTATTTTCCGACATGATTAAACCGAACGCGGTGGTCGTAGACGCAGGCGTGGCCGGAGAAGAGGGCAAGACCGTGGGCGATCTGGCACCGGAAGTGTACGAGCGCGATGACCTCACCATTACCCCGCTCAAAGGCGGCGTCGGCCCCTTGACCGTCTGCGCCTTGTTCGAAAATGTTATCCGTGCCGCCCGCAATCGAGCTGGTCACGTCGCTCACCAGGCCTAGAGCTACAGCGCACCGACGGCAGTCTTGAACTGGTTGCCGCGGTCTTTATAGTCGTGGAACATGTCGAAGCTGGCGCAGGCGGTCGAGAGCAGCACGACGTCGCCCGGTTGAGCTGCCTTTTGAGCGGCGGCAACAATTTCCGGCATGGTGGTGCCGCCGGGGAGGGTGCCACTGTAGCCTTGCGCGTGGAGCGCTTCGGCAATTTTTGGCCCCATCAGCCCGATAGTAATAACTTGGCGAACATTATTGCTGGCGACCGTTTTGGCGAGGTCGTCAAACGACGCCCCTTTATCCGAGCCGCCCAGAATAATTACCTTGGGTTGGTCAAATGCCTCAATAGCTACCATCGCAGTCTCGGGCGTGGTACCAAACGAATCATCATAGTATTTGACCCCATTCACTTCTCGCACAAACTCCAGCCGGTGTTCCAGCCCGGTAAACGTAGTGAGTACACTTTTGAGCGGTGCGATGTCCGGCCCATCGAGTGCTTGCCATACGGCAGTCACCGCAGCGCAGGCATTTTGCCAGTTGTGTTTGCCAAGCAGGCGCAGCTCATCCGTAGCGCAGATCTGTTTATTATCAATAACGATATATCCATTTTCGATATATGCACCAGGTGCGGCATAGAAAGGGATCTTTGCACCGGGGCTGCTGCTGGCAACCTGATGCGACACCTCGCTCTCGGCAAAGTAAATGGCAATGTCGTGCACGCTTTGGTTGACGAACAAGCGCGACTTTGCCGTCGTGTAATCTTCCATATCGCTATGCCAGTTGAGGTGTTCGGGCACGACCATTAAGCAGACACCGATGTGCGGGCTATGTTTTATGTCGTACAACTGAAAGCTGGACAGTTCCAGCACTACCCAGGTATCTTTAGTGATCTGTGGCAACAGATCGAGCACTGGTGTGCCAACGTTGCCCCCAAACACTACTTGTTGGCCGGCGGCTTCCAACATTTTGGTGATAAGCGTACTCGTAGTGCCTTTACCTTTGGTACCCGTGACACCAATGGTGCGCTGGCTCGGACACACACGTAAGAATTCGTTCGGTGCCGTCGTAAGTTTGTCGCCGACGCTTGGATTTTTATCAAGTATCACCTTCGGATGCATACCGACAGTTCTGACGATGAGATCAAATCGGGCGAGATCGTGTAGATAATCTGGTCCAAGCTGCGAGGCAACACCGCTCGGTACATGTACATTCGGATTTTGGTCGCAAATGGTAATGATCGCGCCCTGCTTGTGCCAATACCTGTACGCCGCCTGACCCTCCACGGCAAATCCTACAATCGCTACATTCATGTCTTCAGTATAACGTACCGCTTGCTCTCCGCCGTGCGATGTTTTACTTTTTGTCTTTTTCGAGTGAGATGGTGAGCGGCGCATCATCTATGGTGCAGGGCGCTTCGTGGGCAAGCGCTTGGTCGAACACGAGTTTGGTAGCCAAGGTCTCGCTGGCAATCGTTTTTTCGTGTTCGGCGATAGCCTGGCGCAGCTCGTCATCGCTGGTGGAGAGGCTTAATACAATGCGGTCGTCGACATCCAGTCCGGCGGTCTTACGAGCATTTTGCACGTTGCGCACTACCTCGCGCATCATGCCTTCGCGCTTCAGTGCTGGCGTAACGATTTCGTCAATCGCTACTGCCGCGCCAGTTTGCACGGCTTTCACATTCAGCTCCTCCAGTAAAACAGGGCGGAAATCAAACTCGGTGCCCAGATCCGGTACCGTAACGCCGGCCAGCGGTTGGCGTACTTTGAGTCCGGCTTTGGCGCGCAGGCTTAGCCCCTGGTTTACATAGTCACGCACCTTTTCCATGTCGCGCATTACTGCTTGGTTAATATGTCCGGCCGGTAGCCAGTCTTTCAAGTGAATGGATTCGTGATCGCCAGTTAATTTTTGGTAGAGTTCTTCGGCCATAAACGGTGTGAGCGGCGCGAGCAGGTACGCAAGCCGCGTAAGTGCATAATGCAGCGTCGTGTATGCATCGTTTTTGTCGGTATCGTCCTCGGCCTTCCAGAAACGGCGCCGACTACGGCGTACATACCAGTTTGAGGCGTCATCAATGAAGGGCAGCACGGGTCGGAGGGCGCCTTGTAGGTCGTATGCTTCGGTCCGTTCTTCCACCTCCGCCACTAATTGATGCAGTCGTGAAACAATCCATACGTCTAGCGGGTTGGTCAATTTTTGTGAAGGGTCGATCAGTTTGCCGCTGAACTCCCAACCATCCACCTCGGCGTACATCGTAAAGAAGTCATACATGTTCCACACCATGCCCAGTTTGCGCGCTACGTCGCCTACGTCTTTGTCTGCCAGCGAGAAGCTTTCGCCGTTCGTGAGTGGGCTTGCCAGCATCAGGAAGCGGAATGAGTCAGCCGAATATTTGTCCATGAGCTCCATCGGGTCAGTATAATTTTTGAGTTTTTTACTCATCTTTTTACCGTCCGCCGCGTTAATAAAACCGGTGCAGATAAGATTTTTAAACGGTGCTTTGCCAAACAACCCGACGTTTACCGCCATCAGGCTATAAAACCATCCCCTGGTTTGGTCGATAGCTTCAACGATAAAGTCGGCAGGGAACATCCGTTCGAATTTTTCTTTGTGTTCGAAGGGATAGTGAAATTGGGCGAACGGCATCGAACCAGATTCGAACCAGCAGTCCAACACTTTGCCGATGTGTCGCATCTCTGTGCCATCTAGTTCGAACGTCACATCCATGACTTCGGGCAGGTGATAGTCTTCCAGGCGTTTGCCCGTGAGCGATTCAAATTCGTCGTAGCTGCCGAAGACTTTTACTACCTCGGTGCCGTCGTTGCGCACACCTTTCCATACCGGGATTGGCGTAGCCCAGTAGCGGTCACGCGAAATATTCCAGTCCGGCGCTTGCTCAATAATGTTATGGAAGCGTCCGGTACGGAGGTTGTCGGGCACCCAATGAGTACCTGCATTGGCGTCCAACATTTCTTTCTTCTGGTCCTGAATATCCATAAACCAGCTGGGATGTGCCCGATACATCAGCTTAGAGCCACAGCGGTGGCAGTGCGGATATTCGTGGGTGACATACTCCACCTTGAGAGCCTTGCCTTCCTCTACCAGCGTTTTGGCAATTTGTTTGTTCGCCTCCCAGATGTTCTCCCCCTGCCAGTGGCCTTCGGTGTAATTGCCGTCGGCATCAACAATCGATACCAGCGGGACGTTTTCTTTTTTGCAGAGTTCGTAGTCGTCCTCGCCGTAGGCGGGCGCCTCATGCACGATGCCGGTGCCCTCGTCCACGGTGACGAAGTCGGCATGGAGTACCCGATGGGCGTTGGGTCCGCGGTTTTCAAACAGGGGTTCGTAGCGTTTGCCGATAAGTTCTTTGCCCTTGAGTTGTGTCATAACGGTGTATTCCAGCGGTTGGTGTTTGGCGTCCTGCATGACGCGGCTTACCGTATCGCTTGCCACGTAAAACTGTTTGCCGCCGTAGGCTACCAGAGAGTAATCAATGTCTGCATGGACGGCTACGGCCACATTAGCAGGCAGTGTCCAGGGGGTTGTCGTCCAGGCCAGCAAATATTCATCAGCATCCTCTAGTTTGAAATAGACAAATACGCTGGGATCGGTATCGAGCTGATAACTGTTCTCCATTGCCACTTCCGACTTCGAAATGGGAGTAGCATCTTTGGTGCAGTAGATAAGCACCTTCTCGCCTTCGTAAATTTTGCCTTTCTCGTACAATGTCTTAAATGCCCACCAGACTGATTCCATGTACTCTTTGTCCATGGTCTTATAGGCGCCATCAAATTCGGCCCAGCGGCCCAGTCGCTCGATTGTGTCTTCCCACTCGGTGCCGGTCTTTACCATAGCCGCCCGGCACTGCTGAACGTAATCGTGGATACTAATCTTGGTACCGATCTCTTTTTTGCTCTTGATGCCGAGTGTCTTTTCCACGTACACCTCGGCGGGCAGACCATGACAGTCCCAGCCCCAGCGGCGCTCAACGCGCTGTCCTTTCATGGTGTGAAAACGTCCCATCGCATCTTTTACGGCCGAGATAAGCAGGTGTCCATGATGCGGCGTGCCGGTTAAAAAGGGAGGACCGTCGTAGAATACCCATTGGTTGTTCGTGGGCCGCTGTTCGACCGACTGTTCAAAGGTTTTGTCTTGCTTCCAGCGCTTAGCCCACTCTTTCTCGTACTCGATGGCGCGGCGGCGCGTGTTTTTTTGGAATTTCATACAGGCTCCTTTCTATAATAAAAAGCCACTTCTTTTGTCACCGGAACCCGTATGAGCGGGCGGTACCATCCGGTTTCCAAAAGAAATGGCTCTTTTTGGCGCTTGGTTAATGGCTATAACGGGCGTTCCCGGCAGGTTCTACTTTTGCCGGTGGCGGGCATAGCTGCACTGCCGGGCAATTTCTTCCTGCTGCTTCGTGGCCGATAACCACTCACCCATGCTTACACATGAGACGCATCACGTATATTATATGAGGACGTAGCCGAAAACGCAACGGCTAGCTTTCTTCGCCTAGTTTTTCTTTTACTAATTGGGCGACCTGGCGCGGGGTCATGGCAGCCTTCAAGATAATGGCGTCAACGCCCAGGCCTTTTACTTCCGGCGGAATTTCTTGCTCACCGCGGTTGGTAAGGATGATAACCTTAATCTTTTTGCCCCAAGGTGTCCTGCGCAAGTGGGCCAGCATTTCCTCGCCGGTCATTACCGGCATCATGAGGTCTAAAAGTACGATGTTAGGATGCATGTCACGGCACAACTCCAGACCGAGTTTGCCGTTTTCGGCCGTTTCCACTTCGTAGCCTTCGGCCTCAAATTTGATCCGGTACATCTGTGAGATAGCTTCGTCGTCCTCGATAATCGCAATTTTAGTCGTCATCCCTAACTCTCTTTCGTCTTTTTAGTGTAGCACTTCTTTCGAGCGGTTGTTTAGGTTGCGTTGGTTTCAAGCACCTCCCGCACTATTTGGATAATTTGCGCTGGCGTGTGGTGCG
>DATGEW010000047.1:0-5533 GCA_035309745.1 Saccharimonadales bacterium (SeqCode) | reverse complement strand
TTAAAGAACTGGCCGCCAAAGTGCAGACCGGCGAATTAAAAGCCGCCGACCTCGTGGAGCGAGCACTCCGCAGCATCGAAGCAAAGAAAGACTACGATGCTGTGCTGTGGACCACTGCCGAGCGCGCCCGCGAGCGCGCCGTCAGCATCGACGCTGCGGTGCAGAAGGGGCAAAAAGTTGGGCGGCTGGCCGGCGTACCGTTCCTCGCCAAAGATAATTACCTGGTATTTGGCGCGGAAACAACCGCCGCCAGCCACGTGCTTAAGGGTTTCACTGCACCGTATCAAGCCACTGTTATCGAGAAGCTAGAAGCTGAAGGTGCAATTTGTGTCGGCAAGGCCAATCACGATGCCTTTGGTCATGGTGCCAGCACCGAAAATAGTGACTACATGACCACGAAACATCCGAATGATAAAACGCGGGTGCCGGGCGGCTCATCTGGCGGCTCGGCCGCCGCGGTTATGCTCGACATGGTACCGTTCGCCCTCGGTACGGATACCGGCGGCTCCAGCCGCCAGCCTGCAAGTTTTGTCGGCTGTGTCGGCTACAAGCCCACCTATGGCCTGATGTCACGCTATGGAGTAATAGCCATGGCCAGCAGCACCGACACCGTGGGCACGCTGGCTCGCACGGTAGACGACGCCGCATATGTCATTGACGTTATGGCTGGCCGCGACCCGCGCGACGGCACAACTATCGACCGCGAAGAAGCCAGCTACGCTGATTTGCCCGCGGATGTAAACGGTAAAAAAATCGGCCTTATTAAAGAGTGGATGGGCGACGGCCTCGACGACGGCGTGCGCCAGGTCATAACGGCAGCGGCCGACAAACTTCGCGCTGCCGGCGCCGATGTGCAAGAAGTGAGTCTGCCCTCGCTGCCTTTGTCGCTGGCAGTGTATTACATTGTGATACCGGCCGAAGTTAGCAGCAACCTCACACGTTACGACGGCCAGCGTTGGCCGTTCAGCGCCGAGAACCCCCACGACCTCGAAGACAGCTATACCAAATCGCGCAGCCAGGGCTTTGGCGCCGAGGCCAAGCGCCGAATTATGATCGGCACCTACGTGCTGAGCAGCGGCTATTACGACGCCTATTACAACAAGGCGCAGACGGTGCGCACCAAACTCATCAACGAATTTAACGATGCCTTCAGCAAGTTCGACTTCCTTATTGGCCCGGTTGCGCCCACTGCCGCTTTTAAAATTGGCGAGAATACGAACGATCCGCTGCAAATGTATCTGGCGGATGTTATGACTGTCGGGCCGAGCCTGGTCGGCATCCCCGCGGTGAGCGTGCCTGCTGGTGCGAACGAGCAAGGGTTGCCGGTGGGGTTGCACATGCTGGCCCCACAGCGGCATGACCGCCCATTGCTTGGCATTGCCAAGGCCGCCCAGGAGCTACTGCGATGATCAGCATCCTCATTACTATAGCGGTTGTGGTTGTCGTGCTTGGCGCGGCTGGCTTTTTTGTATGGCGCTGGCGCCGTCCGCGTCCGCTTAAATTGGAATATTTCCAGAACAAATGGCAGGAGTTGCAAAAATTATTGCCCGACAAAAAGCAGTGGGCAACTGCTATCGTGGACGCCGATGCCCTGCTGGATGAAGCGCTGCGCAAAAAGCGCTTCCGCGGTCGCAGCATGGGCGAACGCATGGTGAAGGCTCAGCGCTTATTTACCGATAACGACAGTGTGTGGTTTGGGCACAAGTTGCGCAACAAGCTCGACGCCGAGCCAGCCACAAAGCTGAAAGAAAAAGAGGTCAAGCAGGCCCTCTTGGGTATCCGTCAAGCATTAAAAGACGTAGGAGCACTTCCGAATGGTCAGCCCGGAAATACGAAGTAAATACACTGCCACCATCGGCATCGAGTGTCATGTGCAGCTCAAAACTGCCACCAAGCTGTTTGCCGCGGTAGGCAACGACGCTCGGGAGGCGCCGCCAAATACGTTGGTAAGCCCCATCTGCTTTGGCTTGCCCGGCACGCTGCCGGTGCTTAACCGTGAAGCCGTACACCTGGGCATGCGCGCGGCCTATGCTCTTGGCACGACGCCGCAGCCGTTTAGCACCTTCGACCGCAAGCATTATTTTTATCCGGACCTGCCCATGGGCTACCAGATTACCCAGTACGAACACCCCATTGTACTCGGCGGATTTGTCGACGTGGAGGTAGACGGCCAGCAAAAACGCATCGGCATTACCCGCGCCCACCTGGAGGCCGATGCCGGCAAAAGCACTCACCCCACCGGTAAAGATTACAGCCTGGTAGACCTCAACCGTGCCGGTACGCCCTTGCTCGAAATTGTCAGCGAGCCCGATATGCACACCGCCGCCGAAGCCAAAGCGTATGCCCACGAACTGTACCTGCGCATGCGCTACGCCGACGTCTCGGACTGCAGCTTGTACTACGGCAACATGCGTTTCGATGTAAACGTCAGCGTCAGTACTACCGATACGCTTGGCACGCGCACCGAAACGAAGAATATTAACAGTTTCCGTGCCGTCGAAAAAACCGTAGAATACGAAATTAACCGCCAGATCGAGGTGTTAGAAAAAGGCGGTACCATCGTGCAGGAAACGCGGGGCTGGGACGATGCCAAGCAACGCACCTTTACGCAGCGCACCAAAGAAGACGCGCACGATTACCGCTATTTCCCGGACCCGGACATTCCGCCGGTAGAATTGGCCGCCGAATGGATCGATGCCGTCAAAAATGAAATGCCCACGATGCCCGACGAATGGCGTACACGCCTTTCCGGGCTTGGCCTTGATAAGCCGGCGATGGAAACCCTGCTCGAAGCCGAGCTCGACGATCCGGCGGTAAGCTACCTTGGCCTTATCGAGGGAGTCATGGGCGAGAAAGAGTTTGCTAAAACGTTGGCGAACTGGTTTGTGAACCTCGAAATTCCCCTGCGCCGCAGCGACGGCTTTGCAACCAATCCCCACCTCACGAATCAGGGAAGGCTGGAGGTCTACCGGGCGGTAGCCGCACTGGTGGCCGACGGCAAATTGAGCTCGTCAAATGCCAAAACGCTCATCACCGACATGCTCACCGGCAGCGAACAGCCGAACGATGTCGCGGAATACGCCAAGCGCCACAACCTTATCCAGGAGTCGGACAGCGGCGCGCTCGAAGTAATTGTGAAAAAGGTCATAGCCGAAAACCCGAAAGCCGCCGAAGATGTGAAAAGCGGCGAAATGAAAGCCATCGGTTTCTTAGTGGGCCAAATTATGAAGGCCAGCCAAGGCCGCGCCAACCCCGCCCTCGCCCAAGACCTCATCAAAAAACAACTCGGACTGTAACCAAATATGCAACGTTGGAAAAAGAAGGGTGAGACCACACAAAAGGTCGGCTATAAATGGATTGTCCACAAAGAATTTGTGATGCCGGACGCTGCGGAGGAGATCTTTACTACCTGGGGTAGGCCAGGAACGCAAAATATAGCGACGATCGCCATAACCGAAGACGGGAAGGTGGTTGTCGCACACCAGTTTCGACCCGGGCCAGAACGTATGTTTTACGAGTTACCGGGGGGCGGTGTCGAAGAAGGTGAAGGCCTGGCCGAGGCGGCCGCCCGTGAGTTGTTGGAGGAGACTGGCTATTCAAGTGACGAACAGTTCGAATATTTAGGTGCTGCGTTCCGCGATGCGTATACCAATGAAACGAATAATTACTTCCTCGCGCGAAATTGCAAGTTGCGCGGCATGCAAAAACTAGACGCTACCGAACACGTAGCGGTGCAGCTCATCAGCATCGGGCAACTTATTGCCAATGCCAAGACAGCGAAGATGAGCGATAGCGTTGGTGTGCTCATGGCCTACGATCAACTCAAGAAATTACAGGAGAAAGTCCATGCATAAACGACCCACAAAGGCAGTAATTGCCGCTGCCGGTTTTGGTACGCGTTTTTTGCCGCAAACCAAGGCCATGCCCAAGGAAATGTTGCCCATCGTCGACAAGCCGATCATTCAATATGTAGTGGAAGAGCTGGTGGCGGCCGGCATCAAAGACATTATTATTGTCACGGGGTACAACAAGCGCACGATTGAAGACCATTTTGATACGCCGAACGCCGAGCTTACCGCCGTGCTCCACGCCGGCGGTAAGGAACACATGCTGGATGGGCTGGAAGACATCGCCCACATGGCCAATTTTGCCTTTGTGCGTCAGAAAAAGCCGCTCGGCAACGCCGCGCCGCTGCTTGATGCGGGCCACCTTATTAACGACGAGCCGTTCATTTACACCTGGGCGGATGAATTTGTGGAGGCAACCCCGAGCCGGATTCAGCAGGCGCTCAAAGTGTACGAACAAACCGGTGGATCGGTACTGTCGTGCATTAAAGTACGCAGCGACGACGAATACGACCGCTACGGCATCGTGGCAGGCGAAGCGCAAGCCGACGGCGTGCTCAAAATGAAGACAATTGTCGAGAAGCCGGGCAAGGCCAACGCCCCCTCCAACTTAGCCAGCGTGGGCGGCTATCTGCTTGACTCTAAAATTTTGCCCTACCTGGAAAAGATTGCCAGTGAGTACGATCCCGCTAACGGCGAGCTCAAAATCCAGGATGCCATGCAGGCAATGATTAACGACGGCCACCCGTTTTACGCATACGAAATCGCCAACGCGCGCTACTACGACGCTGGCAACAAGCTCGAGTACATCAAAACGGTAGTCGACTTTGCACTTAGGCGCGAGGATATCGGCGAAGCGTTCCGGAACTACCTTACGCAACGCCTAAAAGCCGAGAAATCGTAAAGGTAAGCAGCCGCCGCCCATCTTACGGGTGGAAACTCAGCTAACTGGTTCGCCGATCCGGCGAGCCACCATAAATTGCCGATCATTCTTGTCAGTTTTTGGCTCAACCAAGAACATACGGTGCGTTGGCGGGAGTTCATCATATGGTGGCTTTAAACGGCTAGAACGACGCTCGTCGCCTAGGCCTAAGTTTACACCATTTTCCCAGGCACTCCGAGAAACGCCGCCACAATTAATTACCACTTCTTGTACCATAGTCCTAAACAGTTCAGTCTGCTCCTGGATTTTTCTCGGGTCCTTCGACGCTTCAGCAGCTTCCAGGCCCTGTCTTAGATCCGTAGCCAACGACTCGGGGAGAAGCACTTGCACAACTAAATTGGCCCCAGAACGAAAGGGAGCTTCGCTTGATTTATAAGGTGGCAGACCAAGACGGTTTTCCACCTGGTGTGCATCTCCAAGAAGGGCAGGTTTGTAGGCGTAGCTGAGAAGAACACCGCCAGTTGCCGGGACGAATGCCACCGCTTCAACCATATCTTTCACATCTTCCAGGCTCCAACCGTCAACTTCTTCCATATTAGGATTTTCTTGCTTTATCCGGTTGCTCTGACCAATTGGATATCTAAAATGCTTCGGCACATCATAATGTCCCCCTCCCCCTACACTGAACACATCCCTCAGATAAACTAGCTAGCCAAAGAGGTCCAGATTAAGTAACATTGTGGTGAATAGCACCACAGGGAGTGTGAGATATATGGCCAAGCCTTTTGACCCGCAATTAAAACAA
>DATGEW010000046.1:0-8565 GCA_035309745.1 Saccharimonadales bacterium (SeqCode) | reverse complement strand
ACACGTTAGCGTCGTCGTCGTTGCGGCTGGCGCGCGCTTCTTCCACGTTCCACACCAGGCTGGCGCGCACGCCTTTGTAGCGGTTGGCGGCCATGCACATCCCCTGCCCGCTGCCGCAAATGAGAATCGCGCGCGGCTCGGAGTCTTCGCTCGCTTTTAACGCCGCTACCGCTTTTGCGGCAAATTGCGGAAAATCATCCTCGGGGTTCAACGCGGTATCGCCCTCGTCTACCACCTGGTAGCCAGCGCGCGTCAGCTCCTCCGTCAGCATCTGCTTCATCGCAAAACCATTGTGGTCGGCACCAATATACACTTTCATACTGCTTATACTATACCGCACGTTCTCGGCCCCCGCCACCGGCAGAATATGATATGGTTATAGAGATGAAACTGCCCGATGAACTGTTGTACGCCGACCGCAAGGCTGCACAAATTAAACTCGACCACTTTAGTGCGGGTGGCGCAGCCAAGCTGCACATTGTGTTCGATTTCGACCGCACGCTTACCGTAAACCACTCAGGCTCAAATGACGATGTCACCACCTGGAGCATCCTGCAACGCCACCTTCCTCCGGCCGGCCACGCTGTATACCAACAGCTGTACGAGCATTACCGGGCGCTCGAGCTGGCCCGCTCGCTCACCCGCGAGCACGCCGCAACCTGGACGATGCGCATACTCGATCTATTCGCTGCGCATAACCTCGACCTGGTGGCCGTGGAGCGCGATTTTCTCAGCAAGGCAACCATCCGGCCGGGCACCAAAGAACTTTTCGAGCTGTGCCGCCACGCCGATATTCCCACGGTTATTATTTCCGCGGGCATCCGGCAAATTATCGAGCTCTGGACCCGCGCCTTCGGCCTCAATCCTACTATCATCCTGGCCAGCTCACTGCAGCTGGATGACAACCAGCGAACCATCGGCTGGGACAAGGGGTCGCTCATTCATATTATGAACAAAAACGAGGCCGACCACCCCGACCTCACGCGCCTGCGCAGCGAGCGGCCCCACACCCTGCTCATTGGTGACGGCCTCAAAGACGCCGAGATGGCAAGTGGCCACACGGATGTGTTTCGCGTACGGATCTACGATCCGCGCAGCGATGAACAGACGGCGAGTGCCGCCGTTCGCAGCCAAACGTTTGAGTATTTTGACGCATTGCTCGAAACCGGCGACTTTGAGCCGGTCCAACAATTGCTCGCCGACCTCGTTCGCTAGCGCGGGAAGACGCGGTCGAATTGCGTGCGGGCCTGCGTTGTCCAGTCGCGGATGAGTCTGCCGGCCTGGCCGCCAGCCGCGAGGAGTGTGGCGGTGGTTTCGTTCTGGTGCAAACGCCGGTCGAGGTAGCGATCGAATTGCCGGAAACGCGGCTCGGCCCACTGCCACACGCGCAAGCTGGTCAGGATAGCCACGGTAACGAGCACTGCTGTCCACATCGATAGCCGCCGCACGGTTGCTCGTATGGCCGGAGCAAGCAGCGGGCGAAGACGAGTAAAAGCACGCTCTAGCGCGCTTGGCTTTCGCGGCAGCCTGATAATAACGACCGGTTTATTTGCGGCCGGCTCAACGAGTGGTGCGTTTGCGGGGATGTTTGCGGAGTCATCCGGTGGTGCAGCCGCATCGCCCTTGACCGCCAGCGAACCTTTTCGCATCCACCGGAACAATTTGCCCACTTCACTGCGAAAAATGAGCGCGGCGCTGGCCACTAGTAAGGCGCCCATCAGCAAAAACATTTCGTTGGGTGTCAACACCACCTGCGTTCCCGGCACCACACCCGCAGCATAAAATTGCAAAAAAGCGTTCGAGACAGCCGAAGTCAGGCCGATCTGCCATACGCAAATCAGTATCACCAACCACAAACCCAGCCGTACAGTCCGCCTCATGCTAAGCACCACCTTTTTGCTATTACTACAATATTCTGTAAAAGAATGTTAGCTCAAACTATACAAGAAGGCACGCGGAAACGCTAGGGGAAATTTCACGTTTTTAACGGACCGAGCTATTGTTTGTGCAGGAAGTTGCCGAGATCGGCCACTTCTTCGACCAAACGATTGCTGTAGCCCCATTCGTTGTCGTACCAGGCGCACACTTTGAGCATGTCGCCGGCCACTACCTGGGTGAGGTTGAGATCCACAATGGCCGAGTGGCTGTTGCCGATAAAGTCGCTACTCACCAGCTCTTCTTCGGTCACATCCAAAATACCCTGGTAGTAGGGATTCTTGGCCGCCTCTTTAAAAGCGTCGTTCACTTCTTCCTTGGTAACTTTGCGCTTGGTGATAATGACAAAATCGCTGATGGACACCACCGGCGTGGGCACGCGCATTTCCAACGCGCCAAAAATGTCTTTGACGGCGGGAAGTGCTTTGGCTGCGGCAATGGAAGCTCCGGTGGTAGTCGGCACGATGTTCTCGGCCGCTGCCCGGCCGTCGCGCAGCGCCTTGCCGCCCGGCGCATCTTGCAGCTTTTGGCTGGCAGTATAGCTGTGGATGGTGGTCATCATCACCTTTTCGATGCCGAATTTGGCCTCCACAATCGCCAGCACCGGCGTGATGCAGTTCGTGGTGCAGCTGGCGTTGCTGACCACATCCGGCGCGTTCTCGAGCTTGTCTTCATTCACCCCAAGCACGACGGTTGCCGCGCTGTCGGCGCTTTCGCCCTTGGCGGGCGCGCTAATAACAACCTTTTTGGCCCCGGCGGTGATGTGCGCGCGGGCTTTGTCCGGCTCCACAAAAAAGCCGGTCGATTCAATGACGACGTCGATGTCCATATCTTTCCAGGGCAGCGTTGCCGGGTCTTTTTCGGCGGTCACGCGGATTTTTTTGCCATCAACAATCAAGTTCTGGTCGTCGTAACCGACTTCCTTGCTGTAATTGCCGTAATTGCTGTCGTGCTTGAGCAAGTACGCCAGCGTTTTGGTATCAGTGAGGTCGTTAATCGCCACAATCTCGACGTCGCTGCGGTCAAACGCAATTTTGAATGCGTTGCGGCCAATGCGGCCGAATCCGTTAATTGCTACTCGTGTTGCCATACGCAAAATCCCCCATTCATATAAGCATTAGTACTTCACGCTTATTGTACGAACAGTTGGCTCGGGGCGCAAGCTGTTAGCGATCTACTTCTTTGCCTTGGAATTGGGGGAGTACCTTTAGGTCGTCAAGCGATCCAGCATTTTCGAAAAGTTCGCGAATGTGCTCTGTCGATCGGTCGTCCACATCCAGTACATATTCTTTTGCTTCTGCGAACGACATCGGGACGCTTTCGATGCGCTCCCCAGCGTCATGGTGGGTGCCATGCTCTTCTATGCAATCCGTTCCCAGATACGTCGCAACAAACCATTCAACTTTAGCAACCGGCTGACGTACGGCCAGCAGCCGCCAATTCTTAAAACGAAGGCCCAGTTCCTCTGCACATTCACGCTCCGCCGCTGTTCGCCAGTCCTCGCCCGGGTCTACCCTACCTCCTGGCAAGCGGACATATTCGTCGCGGCCAGGTTGCTGCTCGCGGATGAATATGATTTTATCGTCCTTGATGCACACAAAAAGCACGGTGTCGGGACGCTTGAGCATCTCGAATGTCGCGGTCGAGCCGTCGAACAACGTTTGCGGCCACTGATAGACATCAAAAATCTGGCCTTCGAACACGCGTGTGGCAGTGTCGGGAATCAAAACAGCGCTCGTCGGGACAATCTTTTTCATTATTTCTTGTTATTCCAGCGGTCGATGGATTCCTGGATGACTTTTTTGGCGGCTTCCACATCGCCCCAGCCGAGCACTTTGGTGGTGCCGGGCTTTTTGAGGTCTTTGTAGTGGCTGAAGTGGAATTCCACCTTTTGTTTCCAGCGCTCGCCGAGGTCGTCGATGCTGGCGATGCGATCGCCCGTGTTGCGGTCGTCGGCCGGCACTACCACCACTTTGTAGTCCATCTCGCCGTCGTCTTCGAAGTTGAGCACGCCAATGACTTTTGCCTCCAGCCAAACGCCGGTAGGAATGGGCTCGTCGCACACCACGAGCGTGTCCAGCTCATCGCCGTCTTCGTCGAGTGTTTGCGGGATAAATCCGTAGTTGCACGGCTTGGGGAACACGCCCGGCTCCACGCGGTCCAGCATAAAACAAGCCCGGCCGCGGTCCCATTCAATTTTAAGTATCGAGCCTTCGGAAATCTCTACCACGGTGTTCACCATGCCATTTTGCCAGTCGCCCACCGTAAGCACCTGATTAAAGTCAGCCATGCATCTCTCCTTGTTTAGTCTGCTTATTTCTCGGCTTTATTGTACTATTAAGTAAGCGATGACAAAAGTAATTGGACACCGTGGCGCGCGAGGCCTGGCGCCGGAGAACACCCTAGCAGCTATTGAGGCGGGCATTGGTGCGGGTGCCGACGAAATAGAAATTGATGTGCGCGTCACGCGGGATGGTGTGCCGGTGCTCAACCACAATCCGTTTTTGCAAGACAACCAGGGTAATGACATGCCGCATGTGCGCATCCACGAGCAAAATTACGCCGAACTTTTAACCCGCAAAGATTCGCTCGCTACGCTCGAAGAGGCCATCCGGCTGGCAAACCGGCGCATGCCAATGATTATCGAGGTGAAACCCAAGGTGCACATCAGTCCGGTCGTTAAAACCATCCAGGCTTTTCTGGGCGAGGGCTGGCAGCCAGGCGATTTTTTGCTGGCGTCGTTTAGCCAGCGCACTTTGCGCGCGCTGCACCGTGAATTGCCGCAGCTTGAGCCAATTGTGCTTGAACATATTTCAATGGTGATTGCCCGCATGAGGGCCAAGGAAGTCGGTGCGCGACGTATCGGGCTGAACCACCATATTGTGTGGTGGGGGCTCGTGAGCGCCGTGAAGCGTGGCGAATACCAGCTTAGCGTGCACACGCTCAACGATCCGCGCAAGGCACGGCGCTGGGCCAAGCGCGGCTTGTATGCCATCGTTACCGACTACCCGGCGCGTATCAAAACAGCACTGGCCGAGGATACATAATGCGCGCCCGGTTTGTGCGGTGCGAACACCTGGGCGCCGACATGTACACCTTTTGGTTCGAGCCCGAACACCGCGTGCGCTACATCGCCGGGCAATTTACCGAGCTGTACTTGCCGCACGAAAGCGCCGATGGCCGCGGCCAGCGACGCTGGTTTTCGCTGTCCAGTTCGCCAACCGACCCGCTGCTCAGCATTACCACCCGGCTGCCCGAAGGCAAACGCAGCACCTTCAAGCAGCAGCTCAGCGAACTCAGGTCCGGCACCGAACTTAACTTCGCCGACCCGATGGGCGACTTCGTGCTGCCCAAAAACCCGACGCTGCCGCTTGTTTTTGCGGCCGCTGGCATGGGCATCGCGCCGGTGCATAGCATCATAAAGTACCTGGCTGCGACCGGCGAACGGCGAAATATCCGGCTGGTGCAAGTCGTACACTCCCCAAACGAATTTATCTTTAACGAGACGTTTGCCGGGTTGCCCCACGCTCAGCTTGCAAGTACACGAAATGAACGGCTGACTGCCAAGCGGCTACTCACGCTCGCAAACGCTGCTGCCGATACCCTGCTGTATATCTCCGGGCCGGAACTACTGGTCGAAACTTTGGTGCGCGAACTCACCCACGCCGGCCTCGCACCGGAACGCATCATTGCCGACTACTTCCCTGGGTATATACAATAGTATGAACTACCTATTGTGCGCCCAAATATTGCACGCGTGGTGGTTTGGCTTCTACGAGCTGAAAACCGGGAATAACCAACACTGCACCGTGCCGTTGCCGCTGCTCGTGTTCCTCTAAATCGTAACCTCTTGCGTCGGCATCCCATAACGTGCCGGCGAGCGCTTCAATCTCGGCAGTGTCAACGCGATCTCCCGCTCCTTGCAAACCACGCATCGCGGGGGTAAGCCCATCCGTTGACTCTTTGAGGTCGCGGAAACCTCCCAACTCAGTGGGCAATCGACGAACATCACGCCGCGTGTCGCTTGCGACGTAAGTATACATTTCACCATTTCTCACCATGATCTCAACCGCACGGCCAGTAGGAATGACTCCATTGGAGTCTGGAGCTGACCACACAGTAGGATGCAACCGCGCTTCGTATACACCACGTTCACGTGGGACGCTTGTCAAAGCTATCACGTCTAGCGGCCGCGGCTTAGGTATTTCGAAGTCAGGATAGCCGCCCTCTACTATACTCCAGTTTCGGACAGCCCGTTCCTCCCGGGCCTCGTTCAACCACCGGGTACGGCCCATAACAAACGCAGACAAGGCCAGATAGGCGATGGAGGCGTCTGTATCGTTTACAGGTCCTTGCTCGGGCGCACGTTGCCAATCTAAACTAAATATCATAGGTGTAAATTATATACTAATTTACACTATAAATCAAATATACGCTAGTTGGTGTGCTTGCGAGTGTGCTCGTTAAGATACTCACGCAGGCGCAGGGCGGCGGTGGCGCCTTCGCCGGTGGCGCTGGCGATTTGCATGGTCGCCCCGCTGTGGACATCACCGGCGACGAAAACGCCCGGCAGGGCCGTTTCGAGGCTTTCTTTGCTCTTAATAAACCCGATTTCATCGAGCTCGACGGCGCTGCCTTGCAAAAATTCAGTGTTGGGTTTGAGACCCACAAACACAAATACGCCGTCGGTAGGAAACTCTACTTTTTGGCCGGTCGTGGTGTCGGTGCCGATTACTTTTACCACGTGACCGTCCTGGCCCACAATCTCGTCCGTGGTGGTGTTAAAATGCACGGTAATTTTATCTTTGTGCTTCTCGAGCAGCTCGTGCTGCAAAATTTCGCTGGCACGCATGTGGTCGGAGCGGACTAGCAGGTCGATATGCGAGGCAAAGCGGGTTAAAAACATCGACTCCTGCACCGCCGAGTTACCGCCCCCCACCACTACAAGGCGCTTGTCGCGGTAAAATGCGCCGTCGCAGGTGGCACAGTAATGCACACCGTGAGCGTAATATTCTTGCTCGCCGGGCACGCCGATTTTTTTGTAATCACTGCCGGTGGCGATCAGCACTGCTTTGGCGAGCATGGGCCCGCTGGTGGTCTCGAGGCGCTTGTATTTGCCTTCGTCGGTAATGTTAGTAACTTCGCCCAGCTCGATTTTGGCGCCGAAGCGTTCGGCCTGCTGGCGCAAGTCGTCGGCCAGTTCCAAGCCGGCAATACCTTTGGGAAAGCCGGGGTAGTTGTCTACCCAGTCGGTCACTGCCGCCAGGCCACCCACCACTCCGCGCTCGAACAGCAGCGTGTCGATGTCTTCACGCGTGGTGTAAATCGCCGCGCTCAACGCCGCCGGCCCGGCACCGATAATAATGACGTCGTGCACTGGTGGCTGTTGGGTAGATTCATCTGCCATATTATTACGCAATCGCTGGCGCGAGCTTCGCCAAATTGTAGCCCACTACCACTTCTTTAGAATCGTCGTGCTTGGTCACTACGGTCACCGGCACGGTCAGCGCGCCGCTTAATGCCAGAGCCTCGGCCTGGCGCTCCGGATTGGTGTCGAGGTTCACGACTTCATAGCCAAGACCTTTCGTATCCAGCCACTTTTTCACCATCGCGCAGTAGGCGCAGGTGTTCGTGGTGAAAATAGTAATGCTCTTGACCATAGTTCCCCCTCTTAGGATGTTTTGTTTTACTGCTTACGCTTATTATATGTAGCGCTTATGTTAAACGCAAGGCGCTATATATTGTGTTTTTTACGTTAATTACTGCCGATGGAGTGCAGCGTGACGTCAAATACAAGGTCGGCGTTTTGCGGAATGCCAGAACCAGATGGCGGGTTTGCACCATACGCCAAGGCCGCCGGAATGAGCAGCCGCCGCGTGCCGCCTACTTTCATGCCCGGTATGCCCTGCGTCCAGCCAGCAATTACCTGGTTAAGTCCGAACGTAGCCTGCTGCCCGCTGTCTAAAGAACTTTGGAAGATGACACCGGTAGCCGCAACCGCGCCGGTGTAATCCACGGTTACCGTATCGCCCGCTTTTACTTCCTGGCCCGTTCCTTCTTTCGTGTCGGTCGCTTGCAGGGCGGGCACCGAAGCAACCGGGGTGAAGTCTTGTAGCTTCGTTCCCTGCAGTTTACCGGGTTGGGTGTTGCTGGGCGTACTTACTTGATTCACTGTTTTTGCCTCCTTACCGTTTTTGTAAAATTGCCAAATCACCAAAAAACTCAGCCCAAACGAAAAGGCAAAGAAAAGCACAGCGATAATTAAGGCCAAAACTCTATCACGCGGCCGCGTAGCCATACACGTTCCTCCAATTCCCTCTTTGTCAGCTGTATTATACGCGCCGGGCAAGTAGATGGCTAGCCGGCGATGTCGTATTTTTTAAGTTGTTTTTTGCCGGATTCGGTGTGGCGGTTTTGGAGCGCCAGCAGCTCGGCGTAAATACCGTGCGTTTTGGCGAGCTGCGCAGGCGCACCCATTTCGTCAACCCGGCCGTTGCGTAAGGTGATAATCTGGTCAACGTTCTGGATAGTGCTCAGACGGTGGGCAATGATAATGGTGGTGCGGTGTTTCATCAGCCGCTCCAGCGCCTCCTGCACCATGTGCTCACTGCGGCTGTCCAAGCTGGAGGT
>DATGEW010000045.1:0-2903 GCA_035309745.1 Saccharimonadales bacterium (SeqCode) | reverse complement strand
AACAATCTGGACTGGACTAAAAATATGACGGTCATCGAGTTTCTGCGTGATATTGGCAAACACTTTAGTATGACGCCGCTCGTGCAGCGCGACTACATTGCGAAACGGCTGGGCGACGGCGGCGCGGGCATTAGCTTTACGGAGTTTAGCTATACGCTGTTGCAAGGCATGGATTTTCTGCATTTGTATGACGCCATGGGGGTCATACTGCAATTGGGGGGCGCCGACCAATGGGGCAACTGCTTGAGCGGAGTAGAACTCATCCGCCGGGCGCGCGGCAAAGAGGCGCATGTGGTCACGATGCCGCTCGTTATCAACAAAGCGACCGGCAAAAAGTTCGGCAAAAGCGAAGCGGGAGCGGTGTGGCTCGATCCTGCCAAAACCACGCCGACGCAGTTTTACCAGTTTTGGGTCAACGCCGACGACGAAGGAGTGGAGAGCTACCTCAAGATTTTTACCGAGCTCAGCAAAGAAGAAATTGAGCAGATTATGGCTCAGCATCGCGAAGGCCCCAAGCGGCGCTCTGCTCAAATTCGTCTTGCTCAAGAGGTGACGAAATTGTTGCACGGAGACGAAGAGTTAGTGACGGCACAGCGCGTTACGGAGGTTCTTACAGGTAACCGGTCGGTGGCCGAGCTGGACGATGCCGCACTCAACGCCATGCGCGGCGAAATCCCTACCGTGCACGCCCAACCTGGCGCCGCACTTGCCGACGTACTTGTGCAGGCCGGGCTCGCCAGCTCCAAGACCGAAGCGCGGCGCCTATTGCAAGACAACGCGGTGTCGGTAAACGGTCAGAAAACGCAAAAAGAGTTCCTCGAGGAGCAAGATTTTCAAAACGGCCGCCTGCTTATCCGCAAGGGCAAAGCGTTTAAAGATTCCGCCCTGGTAGAACGCGGCTAGGTGCTATACTTTTAGGACATGAAAGAAGAACGAAAAATGCCGGCCGCGCCTAAAAAGCGTGCCGACCAATACAATGACCCGAGCCACAATTACATGGAGTACTGGCAGGGGCGCGAATACGAGAACGAAGCCGAAGAAATGGCGATTAAACGCCTGCTGCACGGCAAGCGATTCAAGCACGCCGTGGACGTGGGTGGCGGCTATGGCCGGTTGTGTTTGCTGCTGGAACACTACGCCGATCGCGTCACGCTGGCTGAGCCGAGCCAGCAGCAACTCGACCTAGCAAAGATATTTCTGAAAGGGCACCCGGAAATTGACCGCAAACTCTTGCAGGCCGAAGATCTCAAATTCGCGGACGGTAGCATGGACCTGGTGACCATGATTCGCGTGATGCACCATTTGCCCGATCCTTCGCCGGAGTTTAAGGAGATCTCCCGCGTGCTGGCCACCGACGGCTACGCCATCATCGAAGTGGCGAACTATGTGCACGCCCGCAACCGCCTGAAGCATTTTTTGAAGCATAAAAAGTTGCCGGTTGAGCCCGTTGATATCCGCAGCCGCCAAAACAAGCGTGCAGAAGAAATTGCGTTCGTGAATCATAACCCGCACACCGTTATCAAGCAGCTGGCCCACGCCGGCCTGCGCGTGGAGCGGATTTTATCGGTGTCTAATCTGCGCAGCCAAGGGCTGAAGAAGATCATGCCGCGCAGCGTGATGCTTGCCATCGAAGGTATTTTGCAGCCCACATTGGCCAACAGCTTTTTTGGTCCGAGCGTATTTTTCCTGGTAAAAAAGGCCTAGGGTACTTGCCACCGAGCGGTAGGCTATACTACAGTGCATGACTGTGCAAGCAGCATCACCGATAACAGCGCTGAAAGGTGTGGGTCCGGCCTTGGCCGGCAAATTGGCGAGCGTTGGTGTGCATACGGTTGCGCAGCTCATCGATTATTTTCCCCGACGGTACGAAGATTATTCGGTCATTACACCCATAAAACGAATCAGGCCCGGCCCGATAACCATCGAAGGAGTTATTAAGCAGGCGAGCGGCCGCTATGTGCGCCGCGGCATGCACATTACCGAGGCAATTGCATCGGATGAGACCGATAGCGTGCGGCTGGTGTGGTTCAACCAGCCCTATCGGGCGGCTGCGCCCAAGCCAGGGCAGCGTTATTTTATATCGGGCCAGTATGAGCTCAGCCATCAGCGGTTCGCCCTCATGAATCCGAGCGTCGAGCTTGCCCAGGATTTTCCGGTAAACACGGCGCGCATCGTGCCGGTGTATCGCGAAACAAAAGGGCTTACCAGTAATCAAATCCGCAAGGTGATGCGCGAAGCGGTGCCGGTCATGCGTGCACTGCCGGAAACATTGCCGCCGTGGATGGCAGAGCAAGGCGCCTTGATGCCCTACGCGGCCGCGCTAGAGACCATGCACTTTCCGGCGGACAGCGAGGCCTTGGCTCGCGCGCAGGAACGCCTCGGCTTTCAGGAAGTATTCGAGCTGAGCCTGGCGGCGCTTCTTAATAAATACGAGCTCTTGCAGGACACCGCCTTGGCGATCCCATTCAACCAGAAACTGGCCCGGCAGTTTGTGGGGCATTTGCCCTTCTCGCTCACTGATGCCCAGCGCAAGGTGGTATGGCAAATATATACCGACATGGGCCGCACTCAACCCATGAACCGCTTAGTGGAGGGGGACGTCGGCTCCGGCAAAACCGTGGTGGCGGCAATGGCGGCACTGATGGCCATGGCCGAGGGGTACCAGGTGGCGCTCATGGCGCCGACCGAGTTACTCGCGCGACAGCACGCCGACACCCTCTATAAACTACTGGAACCGCTCGGTATGCACACGCAAGTGGCGCTTTTAGTGGGCGGGATGGGTGCAAAGGAAAAGCAGGTGGCGCACGAGCACCTTGCCAGCGGGCGGGCGCAGTTTATTGTAGGCACGCACGCGCTTATCCAGGAGAACGTAGACATGCATAAGCTCGGCCTGATCGTTATCG
>DATGEW010000044.1:0-6410 GCA_035309745.1 Saccharimonadales bacterium (SeqCode) | reverse complement strand
GAATGTCATCGACCGAAATGACCACCGATGGGGCGTGGCTTAAAGGATCGTCGGTTTTTTGGTAAAAGCCGCCGTTGATCGCGCCTTTTGTTTGGATCATGCCATTTTTATCAGTTTCGGTAGTATGCGCCACGACGTAATTGCCCATATCGGGTCCCATCGCCTGCGTTTCCCAGCCAAAGACCGTTTCGTAAAACTTAATCATGCGGGCTTTGTCGTTATATCCCATTTCAAAATGTACGACCGGATTCTTTTTAGCCATAGCAACTCCTGCCTATTGTTAGTATGTCCTTATAATACGCTCTTTTTCGGGCAAAGTATTTGGATGCAGCATAAAGAGGTCTTTTGTCGATTAACCTGGACGGCTGGCACGCAGCTGCGCTATGATGCTACTTGAATAGGCAGAAACAAAAATGGATCCAGATCCGAAATTAGAACCAAGAAACAGCCTCATAACGCACGGGCAGCCAGCACTGACGGCAAGCCCGCCGTCCGCCCAAGGGGCACCGACGGCTGAGCCCGTCGCTTCTTTATCGAAAGGCAAGAAAGTAATTCAGCCGCTGACCCCCGGGCTGCAAGTCGAACACTCGAACCGGCCGCCGGCCGTCCCTGCGGTGAACTTTCCACAGGCACCGGGGAAGCAAGCTCAAGATATCCCGGCCGCAGTTCCGCCGCACCCCAATCTGAACGGGGTATATCCGGGCGCGAGACGTACAGACTTCCACAAAGAACCACCACTGCGGATAAGCGATATAAATGGTTCCAATGACGTTAGATATGGTTTCGCCGTGCAGGCAGTGTGCGTTTTTATACTGGCGGTCATTTCAGGCATGTTGTCCCACATATGGTTCAAGGCCATTATAGATCAGCTGCCCCATTCATTTACATACTGTACGCCCGGCGGCTATTTGAGCGTGGCTTGCCCGGGCACGGCAGCGGGTACGATTTTTGCCGTTGCAACGTTGTTTTCGGCAGCGGCTTTTGCGGCCTATCTGATCCTCGGGAAGAGCTTTAAACTGGCTTTTCTGATGGCTGGTTTTCTTACGGGCTTGTTCTTTTTCTTAAGGCTGACGCTCGCGCTGAGCGCCTCAAGTGTGCTGATGTATCACTGGCTCTACCAGGATCGCCTGCGGGGCGACTGGCTCATCCCCACGGCTATTGCAACACTCGCGGCGATCATCATTTTTCTGTTAATGCGATGGCTTCATGATCGGGTGACGAGGATGCAGAGTGGAGCGTCATAAGCCTGTATATTGCCTCGATTTTGCTGTTGCCGCGGCTGGTAAACGGCGTGTTTTTCCACCCCATAAAAACAGCGATTAAGACAGAAAAAAATCAGCGGATAGAGCTCATTAAAAATGCACCATTACCCCTGTACGTTTCTAAAGGAGGAAGCCCGCTTACCTTTGTTTCTGCGAGTACGAATATAGGAGATGGGGGAGTGCCGGTCTTTTCGTTTGGCTACACGGTGGCCGATGCTGGCGCTCCTAATGGCCGGGATAACGTGTATGTGGAATCCTACGAAGGCTCGGCCGACAATTTTACGCCGCCCACTAACTGTGGCGACGGTACGCCTGAGGTCAATACGCGTTCACACGGACACTATCCGTGCAAACTCTTTTTAACTACTCCAAAAGGGCGGCAAGTGTATGGGTTCCTTCTCGATAGTCGTACCAACCCAATACTCCCCGACTTTGAAGCAATCAACAAGGATCAGCCAAACACCTTTTATGCCGCGATGGGCGACGGCGTCGTACTGAGCTTCCCCGACCCGGTCAACACACTGAACCGAAAAAGTCCGCTCACCCCCACCGTGGTCGAACAATTCGTCGATAGCCTGGAACCCCTCACCGGCAGCGAGCGCGCCAAATTCATAGATACATATATTCGGTAAGGTTACTGTTCGTTATCGTAGGTCAACGAGCCGCAATATGCGAAGACTGTTTCGGTGTGCGCTTGGTGAGGAGCGAGTTGGCCGGTTGTGGTCACTTCCACCGCGGTACGGGTGTAGACTTCATATGCAATCTTACCTTCAGCCAGGAATGGCGTCGTTATTGATGCAGTTTCATACTCATGAGTACGGCTAGTGGGGGTCGCCATGGTCATTACATCGGACTTGCCCTGCTGCGCTGCAGTGCGGTTTACTACTGCGATTCCCTGTGCGTCTGCATCCGTGCTGTATTTCGCCTGCACATCCATAGCCGGTAAGGCCGGTATACCAAGAAAATTGTAGCGCTTGTTTAGGGAAGATGGGTCGGCCGGGTTTCCGCCCAGCGCCACCGTCACCCACATGACCCTCTTGCCTGCTTCGTTTCTGACCTTTACTCCGGTGACGTGGCAGGTTCTGCCCGCTGCTATGTTTTCGGCCGCGATGGTAGCCTCGTTAGCCTTATGTACGTCGGTTATTATCTGGTAGCATTCTTGACCGAACTATCTTGCAGTGATGATGAAGGCTTCTTTTATGGGAATACCGAAGAAATTCGAATCCCTAACCTCTACAAGTCCGTGATTTGTACTGATTGCTTTGGCGAACGCATTAGGTATATCGTCACCGGTAGGATAAGGTACGATCCTGGAGAGCTTAAGAATCTCCTCTTGGTCGAGAGTTTTATTGATCTCTTTGACCAAGGACTCTACGCCAGATCTGACATCTTTATCCAACCACTCGGCTGATACCAGCAAGTCCCATTTATCGTAATCTTGACGTAAGAATAAACCAAAAAATTTAAATGGTTTCTCGTTTGGCTTCTCGGAAAGTCGAAGTTCCATTTTTCTTAATTTCTCTGCGATGTCTTTTATACTACTCATAGCGCATTCCTCAAGTTTTGTGTTGAGAGCAACATGACATCGGCTTCCTGTTTAGTAAAGGCATTACCTCTAGTGTATCGCATACCTGGATTCCATGACGAAACAATAGACCAATCAGCAAGGTTCTTGAGCTTTATGAGCGCTTCTTTGCCCGAAAATGTTAACAGTAGTTCTAGATCATGACTGAAAAATGCTGCAAAACGGTTATCGCTACTGGGTGGATAATTCTGCCAACCCAAAGTTGTGGCAATGGCATTTTTCAAAGCTAGCTCCACAACGTAACCACACATGTAAATCGAACCGTCGTATCGTCCGTAGTTATGAAGCGCTTTAGCGTCCTCGTAACGATCACTCGCCAGCTGCGTCAGATCGGCTTTTTGAATGGGAGTTTTCATAGCATTGATTTGAGTTTGGATTCTTAAATTTGGCTGGGGGTGAGGGATTCGAACCCCCGAATGCCAGGACCAAAACCTGGTGCCTTACCACTTGGCCAACCCCCAATGGTTGACGAACAGGGTAATTTTACCGCATAGAGGCGTTTTGTTCAACCGCGTGGCGGTTCGCCGGGGCGGGCGGACTTTACTTTTTGCGTTTTGCTATTGTCGTATAAAAACCGCTGTCGTACAGTTTAGGTATATGGCAAAACAAATAAACGATCCGGCGGCGTATATTGAGCCGCTCAATATGAATGGTTTGCAGGGGCGGATGATGTACGTACCGGCGCCAAAGGGCATCGACCGCGAGATTTTAGTCATTTATGGCCACCATGCCCTGCTGGAACGCTGGTGGGGATTGGTGCAAAACTTTAATATGTACGGCGCGGTGACGATGCCGGATTTGCCCGGCTTTGGCGGCATGGATAGTTTTTATAAGATTGGCCGCAAGCCGACCATCGATGCCATGGCCGACTACCTGGCCTCTTTTATAAAGCTGCGCTACAAGCG
The DNA here is from genome assembly GCA_035309745.1 of Saccharimonadales bacterium (SeqCode). Classification (GTDB taxonomy): domain Bacteria; phylum Patescibacteriota; class Saccharimonadia; order Saccharimonadales; family UBA4665; genus PMNU01. The sequence continues at coordinate 2,658 of DATGEW010000044.1, read as the reverse complement.
CAAGCGGGTGGTCGTTTTGGGTATTTCCTACGGATTTGTGGTGGTCACGCGCATGCTGCAGCGCTACCCGGAGCTGACCAAAAGGGTAGAGATGCTGGTAAGTGCCGTAGGTTTTGCGCATCACGACGATTTTGTGCTCAGCCGCCGCCGCATTTGGGCGTACCGCACGGCCACGCGGCTGTTGGCCATCCCGCCCTTCCCGACTCTTTTTCGCCTGACCGCGCTGAACCCGTGGGTGCTGCGCAAGGCCTACGCCCGCACACACAACGCTAAAAAGAAGTTTGCCGCCAGTATCGGTTCGCCCGAGAAGTTTAACGCAGTTATGGATATGGAAATTGACTTGTGGCACGCCAACGACGTGCGCACCTACATGGAAACAACCAACGAATTTTTGCGCGTCGATAACTGCAAAGTAAAGGTCGATTTGCCCGTGTGGCACATCGGCTCCAAGGATGATTATTACTTCGACAACAAAGTGGTGGAGCAGCACTACCGCATTATTTTCACCGATTACGACGGTTCGCTGCTCGACCTCAAAACGCACGCCCCGAGCGTTATTGCTAATAAAAAGGAGGCGGCGGCGTTTATTCCCCAGCGGCTGCGCCGCCTGCTCTCTCAAAAGAAACCGCCGAAGGCGTGATACAATAGGGCAAGTATGAAGATCGGACTGGTTTGCCCGTACAACGTTGCGAAGGGTGGTGGCGTGCAGGAGATTGTACGTGCCATGCAAACGGAGTTGCTGCGGCGAGGGCACGACTGCTACATTATTACGCCGCGCCCGCAGGATCACGACGCCGAGCCCGAAGACCGCATGATTTTTATCGGTGGCGCGGCGGATTTCAACTCCCCCACGCATACCACCTTCCAAGTTTCGGCCAGCCTTAACGACACTATCCACCAGATGCTGGCAGACGAGCAGTTCGACGTACTGCACTTCCACGAGCCGTGGATCCCCATGCTCAGCTTCCAAATTTTGAGCCGCTCGCAGACGGCCAACGTGGCCACCTTCCATGCCAAAATGCCCGAAGATATTATGAGCCGGACAATGGCGCGCGTTATTACGCCGTACACCAAAGCCTCGCTGAAGTATTTGCATGCGCTTACGGCGGTGTCGGATGCGGCGGCGGAATTGGTGTGCCGTCTTACGGACGAGCCGGTAGCGATTATCCCTAATGGCGTTGCCCCGCGTTTTGCCCCGCCGAAATCGTTTGGCGACAAGCGCAAAACGAAAACCATTTTGTACGTCGGCAGGCTGGAAGGCCGCAAGGGAGTAAAGTATTTGCTGCGTGCGTTTAAGGTGCTCAGCGAGCGGCGGCCGGATGTAAAACTGGTGCTGGGTGGTGATGGATCGGAGCGTGCCAAGCTCGAGATGCTGGCGGCCGACCTCGAACTCCCCAACGTGCAATTCCTGGGCTACATTACCGACGCCGAGAAAATTAAATTATTTCAGACCTCGGACTTGTTTTGCGCGCCGTCGCTGTACGGTGAAAGTTTCGGCATCGTGCTGCTCGAAGCGATGGCCTGCGGCTTGGTAACGGTTGCGGGCGACAACCCAGGGTATGAGTCGGTGCTGAACGGCCTGGGCGCGCTTTCGCTGGTTCATCCCAAGCACATTGCCGAGTTTGCCCGCCGGCTGGAAATTTTACTGTACGAGAACGATTTGCGTAAACTATGGCGTGAGTGGGCGGCCGAAGAGATGCCCAAATACAGCTATGAGCGCATCGTGGGCCAATATCTTGAGGTGTACAAAGATGCCATCGCCGCACACAAAGCCCGCAGTTAAATTAACCGTTGGGTTCGTATTTGACGATTCGCTCGACAAGCCCGATGGCGTGCAGCAATATGTGCTCACGATGGGCCGCTGGCTGAGTGCGCAGGGGCATGACGTGCATTATTTGGTAGGCGAAACCACCCGCACGGACATTCCGCAGCTGCATTCGCTGAGCCGGAATGTGCAGGTGCGATTTAATAAAAATCGTATGGCCATGCCCTTGCCTGCGCCGCGCGGTCCAATCCGCGAGCTGATGCAGCGCGTGCGTTTCGATGTGCTGCACGTGCAGGTGCCGTACAGCCCGCTCCTGGCGGGACGAATTATCGCCAACGCCGGGCCGCAAACCGCGGTGGTGGGAACGTTTCATATTGCGCCGCACTCTGGGTTGGTGAGCGTCGGCAATCGCGCGCTAGGTCTGTGGGCGCGCCGCACGCTGCAGCGTTTCGACGCCATGATGAGTGTTTCTGAACCCGCCGCAGAGTTTGCCCGGCAGACTTTCGGTGTGGCCAGCCAAGTGGTGCCCAACCCCATCCCGCTACAGCACTTTTTGGGTGCCAAACCGTTTGCGCGGTACAAAAATCGTAAAAATGTGCTGTTCATGGGCCGGCTGGTGGAGCGCAAAGGTTGCCAGTATTTGCTGCAGGCGGTGGGTCGAGCGCATACAGACGGTATTTGGCCAACAGATGCGTTCGTGGTGGTGTGTGGCGCCGGACCGCTCGATGCCGAACTCAAAGCCTACGCACGCCGGGCTGGGATTGAGGATCTGGTGGAATTTACAGGGTATATTTCTGAAGCAGACAAGCCGGCATATCTCGCTTCGGCCGATGTTGTCGTGTACCCCAGCACCGGCGGCGAGAGTTTCGGCATTGTGCTGCTCGAGGGAATGG
>DATGEW010000043.1:0-20341 GCA_035309745.1 Saccharimonadales bacterium (SeqCode) | reverse complement strand
CCCAGGATATTATTGACGCTTACTACTGCCAATGCCTCGGGCAATCGGTGTCGATGCTTGCGCAAGTAGGTCGCGTTCAGTCCCAGACTTCCCAGACCGGCAGGAAGGAGTTTGCCAGCGATGCCACAGGCCAGCTGCACGAGGAAGGTGTCACGAAAGCGAAGGCGATGCATCGCCAACAATTGATAGATCATCGCTGCCACCACGAACGTGCCTGCCAGCAGAAGTACGGCAACTAAAAGTGGGGGCTTGTCGGCATCGAGCACCACCCGCCAACTTTGGTGCAGCCCGCTGATCCGCGGCGCGATGCCGTAAACCACCAGTGCAAGCGCGGCCAGCAATATACCACGCGCCAAAACGGTGCGAGAAATACGGTGTTCTTTCTGCATATTGCTCAGTATACTGACTGGCGGATTATAACGCTAATGCTATACTTAACACATACAGCCTTAACACAAAAAAAGGACACCATGATACAACAATATTCTGACGACCCCGACGTCGAGGCAGCGGCACATACGGCCCAAGAAGTCGTGCAATCCATCCTGGCGAGCTTGCCTAAAGCGGACCTGTTTGACTACGGCGGTCACCACATGCACGTTGGCGACTACGGAGTGTGTGAGCGGTGCACCGGATCGATTGCCGAGGCGCAACAGGCCAGTCTCAAATTACTTGAAAAAGCAGAGTCGCTCGATGATGCAGTCGTGCGGGAACACGTCCAGCTGGCCGCCCAGCTCCTGCGTGCCGAGGCCGAGGCCGCCGTGCTGCGCGCCGAATTTCACAACGGCCAGGGTTCGGAACCCATCTTGAACCTGCTGCTCGGCTTTATATATGATCGGCATATCCACGATAGCTACGACCACAACCACGAGGCGGAGCAGTAATATGGATATGCAAGATACCATCCAGCGCCATCTGGCGAATTTGCGCGCGCTCATTACGCCATCCGGTTTGTTTTTGGCCTCTTCACACTCTGTTTCGACCGGCTACGACAAGGCCTGGCTGCGCGATAACGCTTACGAGGCGCTGGCTTTTGAATATGCCGGGCAGTGGGACGTGGTGGCCAAAGCCTACCACACCTTGCTCGACATTTTCGACAAACATATCGATAAAATTAACTGGGCGACCACCAATAAACCATTCGAAAGCTGGCAATTTATCCATGCCCGCTACAACCCCGAAACGCTTGAGGAATTTTGGGAGTCGTGGGGCAACAAGCAGCACGACGCCGTCGGCATCATTTTGTTTAAACTGGCCGAGTTCGAACAAAACGGACACAGTATGCTCCGCAACGACAAAGACCGCAAAACAGTGCAAACGCTCATTTATTACATTTGTAATGTAGAGTATTGGCACGACGCCGACAGCGGCATGTGGGAAGAGGCCGAGGAGATTCACGCCAGTTCCATTGGTGCGGTCCTGGCCGCGCTCAAGAAATGGCAAGCGGTGGGTACCATGGATGTCGACCAAGATGCCATCGACCGCGGCCAGGCGGCACTGGACGCCCTGCTGCCGCGCGAAAGCGAAAGCAAGTTTACCGACCTGGCGCTGCTGTCGCTCATATACCCGTACAACGTGGTGGGGCGTGATATGGCCCGGCAGATCGTGGAAAATCTGGAATACCATTTGGCCAAAGAACATGGCGTTATGCGCTACAAGTTCGACCAATACTACAATAAAAACCCCGATGGTTACTCCGAGGAGGCCGAGTGGTGTTTCGGCCTGAGCTGGCTGGCGATTATTCACAAGCGGTTTGGCGACGAGCACAAAGCGCGCAGCTATTTACACCGAGCTACGGCAACCATTACCAAAGATGGAAAGATCCCCGAGCTGTATTTTTCCAACAGCGACAAAGCGAACGAGAACACGCCGCTCGGCTGGTCCGAAAGCATGTATGTCGCCGCGCTGTACGAGGTCAACGATCTCGTACAGCTGCAACATAGCTAAGGCACTGAGCTAAACGGGTTAGCGTCCGGCCAGCTGCCCTATCGCAGCTGGCGTAAGTGGCGGAGACCCAAGAGGACAAGTATAGCCATTACCACTGCCGCGGCTAGGGTACCCACGGAAGCGTACAATGCCATCATGCCAAAGGTCCAATAGGCGTAGCCGTCACCCAAGAGCAGGCCGCGCAAGGTTTCGCCCTGGAACAGGGTAGCCTTTTGCTGCTGCAGTTTTTGGTCGGTGGGGTTTTGCAGCGCGAGGGTGCTTACCTCGGCATACGTCTTGCCGCCGGCCACCTTTTGCAAATGCACGGCAATAAAGTCATTGGCGTAGGCTTTGGCCTTCGGGCCGTTATCTACCAACTGGCCGGCGTACTGCTGCAACGTGGGGAATTCGGCGGGGTCGAGCGCCGGGCTGCCTTTGGGCGGGAAGTACACTTTTTGCGCCGACAGCTCATTCTTTACTTCGCTGGTTGCGAATTTGTAGCCCACGTAGCCGAGTACGCTCGCGCCCAACAGCACGAGCGTTGCCATCCCTCCGAGTAATATAAACACTTTATCGATTGCTTTTCGTTCGGTCTTTGAAGCCATTGCCGGCCCTCCTGAAATATTAAGAGTGATCTTATATATACTGTACCGTGCGTTGCCGCTGCATGCAATGCTTATGCTTGGTTGGATTTTTCGATGGTTCTGAGCACCTTGGCTAGGTCAATGCCTTTGGCGAGTGCCGGTTTCCACAGGTCGCCAGTGCGTTGCAACCGGGCGTACGCGTTTCGGATGGTAAATTTCGTCGGCTCCAATCCGGCGCGGACTTCATCCCAGTGCAGCGGCATCGACACCGTGGCGTCGGGAGTGGGGCGCACCGAATAAGGTGCGGCCAGGGTTTGGCCTTCGCGGTTTTGTAAAAAGTCGAGGTAGATTTTGTGCGGACGTTTTTCAGGCAGGCGCTCGACGCTGGTGAGTTTGGGCTGGCGCTTATTGACTTCAAGGGCAATGAGGTGGGCCAGGTTTTTGCCTTGTTCGTAGGTGTACTTGGCATGCATCGGGATGTACACATGCAGTCCTGTTTTGCCGGACGTTTTAGGGCAAGTGGCAATACCCCATTCGTCGCACACCTGTTTGACCGTGTGCGCCACTTCGATGACACCGGCAAAGCCGACGCCTTCGGGGTCGAGGTCGATCACAATCCAATCCGGCCGGTCGAGACTACCGACGCGCGAGTTCCAGGGATTTATCTCCACGCAGCCGAGTTGCACCATATATAAGAGCGTCGGCAGGTCGCCGCCTACCATCCAGTGCAGGTCGGCGTTGTTCGATTCGGAAAAGATATCGGTGCTGGGTACCCAGGGCGGCAAGTGCTCGTTATTTTTCTGGAAAAAGCTTTCGCCCGCGATGCCGCCGGGCATGCGGTTGAGCGAACATGGGCGGCCTTTCAGATACGGCAATATATACGGCGCTATCTTTTGGTAGTAAGCGAACAAGTCGCCCTTGGTATAGCCGTGGCGGGGAAAGAAAACTTTGTCGAGGTGGGTCGGCTCGAAGGGGAGGGTGCCAAATGGCGTGGGCGTTGTGCTGGAAGCGGTGTGCACGGCTCGCTCGCGGTGCACCTGAGCCAGTTTTTTGTCTGGCCGCAAGCCTTCGTAGCGCGGCTGGCGCATGTATCCTTCGCTGGTCCATTCGCTGAAGCTCATTTCGCATACCAGTTCGGGTTTTACCCAGTGGACGGGTGCGTTGGGCTTAGGCTTTTCGGCAAAGGGTGAGTCCGGGCGCTCCAGTCGGGCGAGTTTGGCCTGCAACAGCTTGCGCTGGTCATCGGCGATGCCGCCGCCGGAATGACCCGTATAGCACAGCACGCCGCGTTCATACACACCGACGAGCAGTGAACCTAAGTATTTGCGGCTGCCTCGCGGCTCGGTGTAGCCGCCGATAACGACTTCCTGCCGGAGGCTCGTCTTTATTTTGAGCCAGTCCTGCCCGCGGTCGCCCTCGCGGTATGGGCTTTCGGCACGTTTGGCAACCATGCCTTCCAGCCCGCGGCGTTTCATCTCGGCAAAGAGCTTGTCGCCGTCGGTTTCGACATGGTCGCTGTACTGAATAACGGGGTGGGCAGGCAACACCGTTTTGAGAAGTCGTTTCCGTTCCACGAGCGGCATGGTGCGCACGTCGCGGCCTTCACACCACAAGATGTCAAAAACGTAGTAGCGCAGCGCTCCTGCGGGGTTGTTGTGCCAATCTTGGAGCTGCTCAAAATGGGCGGCGCCGGTCTCGTCGGTCACCACTATCTCGCCGTCAACGATGACATCGTAATGGAAGGCGCGCAGCGCCTCCATAACCGGCGGATATTTGCCCGAAAAATCCAGTCCATTGCGCGAATAGAGTTGGAGTGCGTCGCCGTGTTTGCTGCCCACCGCGCGGTAGCCGTCCCATTTCACTTCAAACAGCCAGCCTGGCTTACTGAACGGCGCGTCAACGAGAGTGCTGAGCATGGGGTGCACCGGCCACGGTGCGGCCTTTTTGGGATACGCCGAAAGGTCGGGCAGTTTGCCGTGCGCGCCGAGGTCGTCGACGCGTTGATGGCTTTTTACCGATGTATCGTCGTGGGTTACGTCGCTTGCCGAGGCGTATATGTCGGTCTTTTTAACGAGCAGCCAGGCGTTTTTCTCCTTGGCGTCCCGCATCCGAATGAGTGCGAACTCGCCGTGCAATTTTTTGCCGTGCAGTATAAAAGTGAGGTGCCCCTTTTTGAGCTCGCGCCGCAATGTCGCCTCGCTGTTTGCCGCGTCGCCCTTGCGCGCTTCGTACCAGCCCTCGTCCCAAATAATAACATTGCCCGCACCGTAATTACCTTCGGGAATCACGCCCTCAAAAGTGCGATATTCGTACGGATGGTCTTCGGTTTGGATTGCCAAATGGTGGTCGTGCGGGTTCAGGCTGGGTCCTTTGGGTACTGCCCAGCTTTTGAGTACGCCGTCGATCTCCAGGCGGAAATCGTAGTGCAGGGTGGAGGCATGATGTTCTTGCACGACGAATGCCAGGCGGCGCGAAGGCGCTTTTTTGAGCGCACCTTTTGGCTCTGGTGTGTCGGCGAAGCGGCGCCTTCTAAAATATTTGCCCAGCCCCACGCGTCAATTACTCCTTGATGCTGGCCTTGAGCGCGCTCATGAGGTCTTTGGCTGAGGTGTGCTGGGGCGGCGCACTGTGGGCGCGCGCCAGCTTTTTGCCTTTGGTTTTATCTTTGATGAGTTCCTCAAGCTCCTCGGTGTAGGTGTCGTGCAGATCTTCGGCGATAAATGGTTTGGTCTCCTGGCGGACGAGTTTGAGGGCCATATCTAGCTCTTTGTCGGTCACGTCTTTGTCGGTGGGCAGATGCAGCTCGGTGGGCTCGCGCAGGTCGCTGGGGTAGCGCATTTGGTTGAGCACCAGTGCCCGGCCGACCGGCTTTATAACGGCGATATGCTCGCGTTCGTGCAGCACGAATTTGGCCAGCGCCAGCTTGCCGGATTTTTGCAGCGCACCGCGCAGCAGCGCGTAGGCCTTTTCGCCGCCCTTCACCACCTCAAGGTAATAGGGTTTTTCGTAGTACCGCATGTCGATGTCGTCTTCATCTACAAACTGCTGAATGTCGATAGTCTGGGTCCTTTTGGCGTCAATACTTTCCAGCTCTTTTTTGGTGAGCACAATGTAATCGCCGTCGCGGAATTCGTAGCCCTTTACAATATCGTTCCAGGGAATTTCTTCGCCGTCTTTGCGGCAGATGCGCGCATAGCGGATTGGCGCGTGATCTTCTTTGTGAAGCATATTGAGGTCGATGCCCTCGCGCGGGTTGGCACCGCTGTACATCCGCACCGGGATATTCACCAGCCCAAAACTGATTGATCCGTTCCATGTTGGTCGCATACTCCTTATGGTAGCATGCCGTGGCAAGCGATGCACCAGCTAGAGGTGTAAAAAGAGCGCAGGTAAGCTACAATCAACATATGGAACCAACACAAACACCACTCAAAGTCGTTATCGTAGAAGATAACACCGCACTCGCCGACATTTATAAAACGCGCCTGGAAATACTGGGCTACAAATGTTATGTAGCCTACGACGGCGTTACCGCGCTGCAAACAATTGAGGTCGAGCAGCCCAACTTGGTGCTCCTGGACCTGATGGTGCCCAAAATTGCCGGTGACCAGATTTTGGCCACCATGCGCGCCAACGAGTGGGGCAAAAACATCAAGGTGCTGATCATCTCCAACCTTAACGAAGCCGACGCGCCGGCGGGGTTGCGTGCCCAGGGAATCGAAGGCTATGCGGTAAAAGCCAACTTGTCGAACGACCAGCTCGACCAGCTGGTAAATCATATTTTGAAACCGGAGGGCCAGCAAGAAGATGTGGTGTTGGGCTCCGAAGACCCAAACCGCGGCATCCCCGGAAGCTAGCATCCCCAGACCACTAAAAAATACCTCGGGTGTTGAAGCCCGAGGTATTTTATTTGCGCTCGCTCGTTTAGACGTATCGCCAGTACGCCATCACGGCAAAGGTGAGCGACAGGAAGGTGAAGCATACGACGAGCAACTGGATGGTGCGGTCGTTGAACGCTTGCTTCGACGATTTGATGCTGGTTGCGCGGACCGACGACTTGGCTTTGGCAGGTGCTTTGGTGGTCCGCTTGACAGCTGATTTCTTTTTCGTTGCCATAACGCCCCCTAACGTGTGACCGAGAGTACTTTACCGTCGGTGTTTTGCGAAAGTACGGTGATACGACCTGTAGTGCTGTCCTTGTAAATCTTGTAGCCGACCCCGTTACCGTTACAGTTGGTCGGGCACGACGGGTCAACCGGAACAGAAGCGATATACTTACCGCTGGTAGTTACGGTGCTGAAGTCGACGAGGCTTCCGGCAGTACAGGTAGCGCCGGCAGTACCGGTTTTACAAATTTCCTGCGCCGACGCGCTACTGGCACCGCTTGGGATGGTACCCGGTACGCTACCGCTGTTGTCGAGGCTGTATTGATATACAGCGTCCAAAATGGTCGTAACATCTTCTTGCCGTTGTTCATTACGTGTGTCCTGTAGGTTTTTGCCCGGGTTAATCGCGATAATAACGATACCGGCCAAAATGGCGATGATGGCGACGACCAGCAGCACTTCAAGCAGGGTAAAGCCTTTTTGTGTTTTGTACATAATGGTTTTGAATCGTATCATACAATATTCCTTTCCTGTCTCGTTACCGTGTTACCGAAATTGTCTTACCACCTTCGACGTTGATACCAGAGTTGGTAACCGTAATGCGTCCGGTAGTAGCATCCTTGGAAATCTTGTACCCATCACCATTGGCGTTACAGTTGGTCGGACACTGCGGGTCAATGGGCATGGCGGCAATGTACTTACCGCTGGAGGTCACGGCGCTCAGGTCAACGAGGCTGGTGCAGGAACCGGCACCCGTCTTACATATCTCGGTAGGCGCCGCTGTAATGGTGGCCGGTACGCTACCGAAGTCGATGCTGTATTGGTAAACTGCGTCGAGAATAGTCGTAACATCTTCTTGCCGTTGTGCATTACGTGTGTCTTGCAGGTTTTTACCCGGGTTAATCGCGATAATCACAATCCCGGCCAGGATAGCGATAATTGCCACCACCAGCAAGACTTCAAGTAGGGTGAACCCTCTCTGTGCTTTGTATTTAATTGTTCTGAGATGCAGCATATACCCGTAACCCTTTCTTATATGCTTTATACACACACCCATAATGGATCGTGCTTATGCTTTGATGATTCAATTGTAGCACACATCGGGCCGTTGCAAGTAAAACAGCACATTACTGGCCAGCGCTTTTAAGTACTAATACGGCATCATCGAAATGATCGCCGGTAACAGAGAGTGTTTGCGTGGAGGCGGTGGCCGCGGCAGTTGTTTGCTGGAGATCTTGCACCTCAAACCCCAACGACGAAAAGCGTTGTGTAAAGCCGGTACCAGCCGTAATAGTAGAGGACCCGTTGGTAAGGATGAACGCACCATATACGAGTTCACTATTCTGTGTTGGTGTTACAGAGCCGCTGCTGGCGCCGTTGGTCCCGCCAGGGTTAGTCGCCCCGCCTACGCCCGCACTTTTGTCATACGGGCTGAGGGCGAGCACGCCACTGTATTCGCTCACCGTTATATACCGGTTGCCGGCCGTGGCCCCAAACTTAGCCGTAACCGTATCCGCGCCGCCCACAATGTTTGGGGCATAACAGACCGAGAGCGCCTGGGTGTTTGTAGCGTCGTTCCATACGCCCACCGTGGTGAATGTGTTTCCTTGGGTATCGGAACAGGTCATTGTGGCCGTGGTGGCGCTGTCCCATGACACGGCCGCGATGATGAGGTCGCCCGCAGTCGTATTGCTGGCGAATGCTTGGGCTATCGTGGCCGAGGTGGTGCTACCGGTGGTGCCGCCTGTCTGCTTGTGGGTAATAACACCTGCAGTGTCAGCGACATCTTTCCAGGAAGAGACGCTAATGGTGGTGTTGTTGACAGTAGCGGTCGTTGATACTTTGCGTGTCACCGTCCCGACCGTGCCGGTTGCCGAAATGGTACGAGTAGTACCGGTGTTGACGCTCACTTTGTAGGTGCAGGTGCCGGCTCCGAGCGTGAGCGCACCGCTTGTGGTGCTAAACGCGATATTGTCATGGAGTTGTTGTAATGCCTCTTCGCCGCAAGCGAGCGCCAGCCCGCGCGCCTGCTTAGACCGTTGCTCGATTGCCATGCCGCGCAGCTCGTCGGTGCCGCTGGTAAGCAGCACGATGCCGATCGCCGTCGCTGCAGCGCCCAAAATGAGTACCGCCATCAAAGCGACATATCCCTGTTCGAGCGCAGTCCGTTTCACCATCCTATCTCCGCGGTTGTGGTAAATGTTTTAGAGTAGTCGTACTCATTGCGATTATTGGGGTTGATGCGGGAAACGGTGAAAGTTATTTGCACGAGTCCGTTGGTACCCGCCCGGGTGAGGTTCTTGAAGTTTATGCCGTTCACCTCCACATTATTATTGCTGAGGGCTACGGCGCTCCCAGCGCCCTCCTTTACACGCGCATTCGAGGGCGTGCCGCTGACCATAATGGGCGCATACATGCAAAATTCGTCTGGCGATCCATTGTTGACTGTCCATGCGGGCCAATTGCCGAAAGTGACTGACGGCGTATCGTTTGACTGGCCTGTTGTACCAGCGTGGTATTGAATATTATTGTCTGTAGAGGCAATACCATTGGTATTATAGACGAGCCAATATATCTGACCGCTCGTTACGCTGACTGGTGAAGATAAATTGAATGCGATCCAGCTATTGGGAAGGAGCGTTGACGATGGCGAGCTGGCAATAAGTGAAGTCGGTGCGCTGCTCGTGCCGTTGTAGATAGCCATCTGTCCCAAATTGTTCGGGCTGGCAGCAACGACGGCACCTACTAATGCATATAGCGTTTTAATAGTCCCGGTGGCGCTGGCCGTAAACTTTGTTGCTTGCATCGCATTGCTGTCGCTACCATCCGTATTCGTGCCAGCGCCGTTGTAACCAATGATACTCCCCGATATATCGAAGACGGTAGGGCTGAGGCTTCCCGTCGGGACAACCAGCGTGAGCGACGGACTATTCGACGCGGCGGTGGGTGTGGTTATTGAAGTAGCGTTGCGAATGGTCTGCGTCATATAATCCATGACCGCTTGGCCTTGTTCGTTTACCTCAATAATACTTTGATTTTTTACGCGCGCCGTGACGTTAGCGATGAAGAAAAACGATAAGGGGATGAGTAAAATGCCGAGCATAGCTATATACAAGAGCAGCTCGAGCAGGGTGTATCCGGACTGTTGTTGGTGCGGTAGCGGTCGGCGTTGCTTCATATGATTATGCCCGTTTCCCGATTCCAATTTCCTGTGTAGTTGACCTGGTGGCGAGTATAACCTGATCGAACGTCGTGCTGTAGGCAAGGCCGTCAACTGCGTTCGCCGTGGTCACCGATTTCAAGATTGAGGGCGCGGAAGGTGTTGTAATACTCACAATCTGCAAGCCGGTTGTCGTACTGGCGGTGCCCACAAATACATATTGCTTGGTAATATCGACGTCTACTTCCTCAATGGTGCTGTTGAGACCGGTAAGCGTGCCGGTTTGGGCGAGCGTGCCGGCCGTGGGGTTGAAGGTGATGACGTTGAAGGTCGTCCCTGTGCCCAGGTAGATGGTGTTTCCAGAGCCGGCAACACCCAGCGCTGCCGAAGCCGTGGGCGTAGAAATAGTCGTTTTGAGCGAGGGTGCCTTGGGGCTGCTCACATCAAATACCATGAGTTCCTGTGTGGTCGAGCTGCTGGCAACAAACGCATAGTTGCCATTCACATATACGTCGTTCATCGTGATGTTGTCGTCGATGCCGCCGACAGCGACCGGAGCGAGCGGGTTACTGATGTCAATTACATTGAATTCGTTTGCGCCGGTAGTAGCGTCGGAAGCGCGCACTTCGTACAAGTAGTTGCCATATACATATATGCCCTGACCGTTGCCGGTACCCGTGAGGTCGAGTGTGGTTGCTACAGACGGTGCGGTAGGGGTAGTAATATTTATTACCACCAGCTCGCCTCCGTCGGTAGAGGCGGCAATATATGCATAATTGCCACTTACCGCAATAGCTTGCGGCTTGCCGGCACCACCGTAGTTTAGGGAGGCTACATTGGTGCCTGTGGTAAGGTCGGTAACGTAAAAGTTAAGTACGCCCGTCGTATCCACTACGGTGTAGGCGTAATTGCCCTGGGTGGCGACCTTGTAAGCGGCGGTCGAACCGCTGCTGGCCGGGTAGGTGACGGTCGTGTTACTCCACGATTTAAGTGTAGCGGGCCAGTTGGTCAGTTCAGCCGTCAGTACGACCGAATTGCCACCACCGCTCCAGGTAACCGTGCTGGTAATCGTATCGCGGTTCGTGCCGACGCTTACGTTAACCACGCGTGTATACAGGCCGCTTGCGTCAACATCGGAAGTACCCGAAAACGCCCATTGGCCGCCCGAAATGGTTAACCCATGGTTGCCGGCTGTGAGGTTGGCGAATGACGCGTCGCCAATATTCCGTGTCGCCTCAATGCCTTCCTCGGCCAAAAAGTGAGCCTGTGCGCGGTCGGCGGCGTAGTCGGACGACGCCCGGCCGTACACCAGCGCGCCAATCATAGCCGTGGCCAGCATGCTAAAAATGGCCGCCGCCAAAATAATTTCAACCACCGAAAAACCCGCCTGCCGGCACTGGCTGGCGGTGAAGTGAGAACGGAGCCGGTTAATAAGAAACCACACCTTTTGCACTGACTGCCACCGTTCGGTTATCTCCTGTTGTACTGGTGAGTGTTACGCTGTTGGCTGCACCTGGCAGGCCGGTAAATTTGGCAAATTGTACCTCTGTGCCACCGCTCGGCGTGACGTCTCCCGGAAAGCTGATAGCCTCGTCGTAGTTGGTATTGCGCCCGGCAAAACTGGTGCCCATAAACAGGGTCATGCCGCTGCTTTGGATTTCGACGCTCCAGGCGCTATCGTTATATCCTGAGCGGGCGTAATCCTCGGCCCGCCGGAAGGTAGTGGCAAGGTTTTGAGCCGCGAGGTCCATATCGTCGCGCCACACAAACCTTTCGTACACCGGCACGGATATAGCCAAAATCGAGGCCATAATGGCGACCACCAGCAGCATTTCAATCAGGCTAAAGCCTGCTTCGCGGTTCATGGCTTGTTGAGCCCTCCCAGCAGGCTGTAAATGGGTAGCAGCACCGAAACGGCGACGAGCAGCACGCCGCCCGCAACGATTAACAGCAAAATCGGTTCCATAATGGTTTCGAGATTTTCGGTAGTAACATCTGACTTATCTTCGTAGGTGCGGCCTACGATGAGCAGCACTTCGCTGAGCGAGCCAGAATGCTCGCCCGCTACCACCATCTGCTGTACTGCCAACGGAATGAGCGACATCGACTTCGGATAGCGCTTCAGGCTTTCCTTAAAGCTAAAGCCGTTATCCAGTGATTCGGCCAGGCTGAGGTACAGGAGTTTGTAATCGTAGGTAGTGCTGGCGTCGGCAAGCAGATTGAGCGATTTGGTAATCGGCAGCCCCGCCTCCAGCAGCGTACCTAAAAGGTATCCAAACTGCGCGACTTCCACTTCGTGCAGCAGCCGCCCCACCCCCGGCGTTTTAAGCAAAAAGCGCTGACCCATCCACTTGGTTTTGGGATGCACGAAGAATATATACAGCAGGACCCCAATGGCCGCCGCCGCCAACGGAATTACGATCAGCCCGTGCGCTTTCAAAAATACGCCAAAGCCGATCATAATACGCGAGATAGGGGGTAACTTGACACGAAGCTGCGTAAAAGTAGCGCTTAAGCGAGGCAACAGGAACCATGCCACTCCCAGGCCGACAATGAGGGTCACGCTCAGTACAAATACCGGGTAGATAAGTGCCGAACGCACCTTGGCGCGGAAGTTATGCCGCTTTTCTTCCTGGTTGGCGGCGAGCTGTAAGTTTTTTACGAGATGCCCGGAGTTTTCGCCCAAGCGGACGAGCGCCAGCGTTTGGCCGCTTACCACGCGCGAGCGTTCCAGCGCGTCGGCCAGCGAATAGCCGGCCTCGATGTCGAGGCGCACCTGTGCCAGCGCCTGTCGCATGGCTTTACTGCGTACCGTGCCCTCCAGCGATTCCAAAATATCGCCAATGGGGACAGCCGACTTTAGTAACAGCGACAAATTCTCGGTAAAATATTCGCGCTCCTTAAACGGAATGTGTGGCCGGCCAAACGACTTTAAGATTTCGACCGGACTCTTGCCGCCAAGCTCGGTCCGTTTTTTGGGCGCACGCGTTGGTTTCGAGCTTGATGCGGCTGGACTGGGTACGGGGGGTTGCGTATCATTCATGGTGTTTTACCTCGTGCTTAGGGGCAGGAGTAGGAGCGGAGGGAGGTGCGGGTGCTGCTGGCCGCATCTCGGCGCGGGGCGGCGGGACGACCCGGGTAACCTCGCTAATGGTAGTAAAACCTTGGCGAACTTTTTCAAGACCGTCTTCGAACATCGGACGGCTGCCTTGTTTACGCGCCAGCAATTCTATTTCGCGGTTCGAAGGGTTGTGTAGCATCAGCTCCTGCATTTCGGAGCTAATTTCGATAATTTCGTACAGTGCGGTACGGCCGTCGTAACCGCTCCCGCTGCATACGTTGCAGCCCTTGCCGGCATAGACGTTGTCGTCGGGGTTGAAGTATTGGTTCCAGTTGAAGTTGGGCAGCTTGCTTTCGGCAATGGCCTGCTTTACCGGCAGGCTGTACCGGCAGTGCTGGCAAATTTTGCGCACCAAGCGCTGGGCAATAATAATTTCGAGGGTCGAAGCCAGCAAAAATGGCTCGATGCCCATATCTACCAAACGCGGCATGGCCGTGGTGGCGTCGTTGGCGTGGAAGGTGCTCAGCAGCAAATGGCCGGTCAGCGCGGCATTGACGCTGATTTCGGCCGTTTCTTGGTCGCGGATTTCGCCCACCAGAATAATATCGGGGTCTTGGCGTACGATGGCGCGTAACCCTTTGGCAAAGGTCATGTTGGTGGCGTCGCGCACCTGGATTTGGTTGGTGCCCGGCAATTTGTACTCCACCGGATCCTCGATGGTTGTAATGTTTACGTCGGTCTTGTTGAGCATCTTGAGCAGGGAATACAGCGTGGTGGTTTTGCCGGAGCCGGTCGGACCCACGGTTAAGATCATGCCGAACGGCTTAGTCACCGCCTGCTCAACCAGTTCACGGTTTTTGCCCTCCAGGCCGATATCTCCGAAGGTGAAGCTCTGGACGTACGCACCCAGTACGCGCATTACCACCTTTTCGCCTTCAACGGTGGGGACAAGGGACACGCGTAAGTCTACCTCATGCCCGTCAAAGGGGCGCTGCATGGCGCCATCCTGTGCGGCAAGGTGTTCGTCGATGCGCATGCCGCTTTCAACCTTAATGCGGTTCAGAATATTGTCGTAATAGTCGCGGGGTATCGTGCCGGCTTCGCGCAGTGCGCCATCTACCCGGAAACGCACCGTTACCTCATTGCCGCGCGGTTCAAAGTGAATGTCGGACGCCCGAAACCCAATGGCGTCTTTTACAATTTCGTCTACAATTTCAGGAGCTACCCGCTGGCTTTCTTTCAGTATTTTAGAGAAGCGCGTCGCCAGGGGCTGCTCGTATAAATCGATGGCAGACTGTATGTGTTCAGGCAGCGTATAGGCAAGATGAATCTCTTTGTTGGGGAAGAGCGCGGAGAGCTGCCGGGCGGGGTCGGTGAATTTTTCCGGGTTGTCGGTGGCTACCACGACGCTCGCATCGTCAATGCGCGCCACCACCAAGTGCCAGGTGCGCGCCACCTTCTCGGGGATGAGGCTAACCTGCTCTTTGTTGAGCGGATTGGCGGTAAAATCGGCAAACGGCAGCCCGTACCCTTCGGCAAGCGCCTGGCCCAGCAAAGGTTTACTCAGGAGCTGAGCGCGGATAAGAAAATCGATGTAGTCGTTACTGTTATGGGCGCTGGCCTCGGCAGCCTGGCTATCCTCGGCCGAGATGTAACTTTCTTTTAGCAGGACGGTTTTTATTTTGTCGATGCTCGGATACATAGCCCACTCGCAATCACCGCGTTATACAGCTTCAGTTGTCTTTTTAACCTCTTCCACAATGGTCGAAAGTGGCGTATCGGATTTGATGAAGAACTTTTTAGCGCCCAAAGAAAGGACTCGCTCTTCATCCTCATGCTGGCTCAGATTGGAAAGTACAAACACAACCGGCGGGTTAGGCATACTCTGGAGTTGCTGGAGCACCTGGAATCCGTCCATAACCGGCATCATAAGGTCAAGCAAAACCACATCGAAATGCTGCTGGCCGACGGCGTCTACGCACTCCTGGCCATTAAAGGCGGTAACCGTCTCCCAACCCTCGTGCTGGAGTTTAAGTTCGAGGGCGTGCGACAGCGGTCGCTCATCCTCTACAATTAACACACGCTTCGTGGGTGGCATATGGTTCCCTTATTTTAACCCTAAATTTATTGTAGCATTTTTCATGGCTTCCCAGTAATTCGGCTTATGGTTGTGGTTGCGGTGGATCGCTCGGTTGGTCGGTAGCCGGCGGAGGAGAGACAGGTTCGGACGGTGCGGCTGACGGCTGGTTTTGGTCTTGCGTAACCGCTGGCACCGGCGGGCTGGCCGGTTCGCTTGGCGGCATTGCCTGTTGCGAATCGTCGTTGTTCGCCGGTGCTATCGTCATGGCTTGCGCGACCGGCGCGTTATCGCTTTCCGGGCCTTCGGTAATAAGCTGGCGAATCATGTCAATAATCTCATCCAGCCGGTATTCCGCTTTGAGGATGTACTTCTTTACCCCCAGTGCGAGCATGTGGCTTACCTTATCGGGGCTGGCGGAGTTACTGACGACCAGCACCGGTATTGAAGCCCACTGTGGCTTGCTTTTGAGCTCTTCCATAAACGCCAGGCCGTTCATATCTTTCAGATAGTAGTCGAGCCAGACCGCGTCGGGAAGCGCTTCCATGTTATTCAGGTAGTCGAGCGCTTGAGCGCCGCTCGAGCAGGAGAGCACGTCCATGTTGCTAATTTTGATTTTTTTGGTGATGGCCTGTAAAAGCAAGTCTTCGTCTTCTACGACCATGATAGTGGGGTGATCTTTTGACATAGTCCTTATTGTAACCTACTTAAATTAATATGCGTTATGCAGGGCGTATGATTACTCATCGAGGGTAACCTCGCCTTTCTTTGCCTGCATGCCGGACATCGGCAGGCTAAACCAGAATGTTGTGCCTTTCCCCTCTTCGCTCTTGAACCAGATTTTGCCTTTGGAGGCGTCGATAACCGCCTTAATGAGGTAAAGTCCGAGGCCGGTGCCGTCCGTTTCCACCTTCGCCACGTTGGCGGCGCGGAAGAACTTCTGGAACATCTTCGGCTGTTCGGCTACCGGGATGCCATAGCCATTGTCGGTCACTTGCGAAATAATCTGATCGTCCTTACGCGAAATAAACACCGATATCTCGCCACCCTTCGGGGTGTATTTGATAGCGTTCGTAAGCAGGTTGAGGTACACCTGCCGGATAAGCTTGGCGTCCAGGTTGATCTTGGGCAGGTCGTCGTGCACGCTTATGATAAGGTTTTGGTGTCGTTCCAGTACTTTTACCTGCAATTCTTTGGCAAGCGACTCGATCAGCTCTTTGAGGTCGGTCGGCTGGGGGTCGATCATGATGCGGCCGGATTCCATACGTGAGATATTAAGCAGCGACGTCACCAGTTGAATCATACGTTCGGTGGAGTCACTGATGTTCTTGGCGAAGTCGGTTTGGTCGGAATTGAGCGCCCCGGCATCGCCGCTCAGGAGCATTTCGCTGAACCACTTTATAGCGCTCAGCGGTGTGCGCAGCTGGTGCGAGGCGAGGGAAATGAACTCGGTCTTCATGCGGTCAATTTCTTTTTCCTTGGTAATATCACGGATGATATTTATGGTACCGACAATATTTTCCTGACCCTGGGCGTTCTTTTGGACGACCGGCGCAGAAGTAATGTTGATGGTAATTTTGCGGGCGTCTTTTTTGGTGAAGACAAACGTTTTGGAAATTTTTTGCCCCTTGGTGATGGTGATATACAGAGGGTGTTCCTCGGCAGGTATGGCAGCGCCTGTCTCATTCGCCAGGCTAAAGAGCGACACCATGGCCTTACCGACATTGGCGCCGTGGTCCAGGTCCAGAATATCCTCGGCGATGTTGTTCATAATGAGCACATTGCCGGCTTTATCGGTGGCAATCACCCCTTCGCCGATGCTCGAGAGAATTGCTTCGTCTTTAGCCCGCTCACGCTCGGCAACGTCTTTTTCTATTTCCAGTTCTTTGACGTTCTCGTTCAGCTGCGCAGTTCTGGCCTGGACCTTCTGCTCCAATCCTTGGGCATAGTCACGGAGCTTATTTTGAGAATTGATAAGGTCGTGGATCATCTCGCGGAAGGAAAGGGCGAGGTCTCCAAGCTCATCTTTTGTGGTGGCAAGCGGTACGGCCTGAGCCTGGGCTAACTGGCCGTGGCTAATGAGATGCGATAAATCGACCAGCTGGCGAAGCCGTTTGAAGATAACGAGGTAGAAAGAAGTGGCGATAACTAAGGTGGTGAGCGCCACCGACAGTACCGAGCCAAGCGCGAAGATCAGCTTAATAAACTCCTTCTGGCTTTGGATAGAGTCGACACTTACGCGCAGATAGAGGAACAAGAAGGGTGTCTTCGAACCCGATCCGGAGTAAATAGGGGTCACGCTCACCAGGTAGGTGCCGGTAGTGTCGTGCACCTGCTGGGTAAAGTACTGAGACCGCAACCAACTGACGTCGAAATTGGGGATATACTGCGCATTCTCGCCGATCAATTTGGGGTCAGAAGCGTGGAATACGGTCCGATCGGTGCCGATGACCATCGCCTGCCGCACGTCGTTGCCCACGAGGGTCAGCAACTGGCTTTTATCATCGATGGCGTCGTAGTTAAGCAGACCGGCGTTCATCAAGCTGCCGGGAATTTTAATTTGCGTTTGCACCCGTTGGTCTATCTGCTGACTGAAACGCTCTATGTAGTACACTCCCAGCAGCGACATGACCACAATCTGTGCCAGCACAATAACTGCACCGATTTTAAGGCCAAGGCTATGGAACGTGAATCGCGGCATAGTGATGTAAAGTGTCGGTTTCCTCTAGTTGCTAATGTAATATTGCGCCGGGTTAGAAGGTGCGGGTGTGGGGTAGGTGAAGGCGTACGGCATACCCTTGGGCACATTGTGGAAGTTATTTTTGACAAGGGCAAAGCCGTTGGCAGGCAGGTTAACACCCATGTCGTAGAACTGTTGTTGGGAGATGGTAAGGATCTGTTTCATAAGATCGTTTTGTTTCTTTTCATCGGTAGTGCCGATGATCTGGTTGTATAGCTGTTGCTGCTGCTTGACGTATGCCGGCGGTTCCTGAGCCAATGGGTTGGTCGGGTCGCTGTACCAGTAGGCCCACGGAATGGCGTAGTTCGACTCGGCGCTAAAGGGGAAGTAGGCGCGCGGGTCGAGCAGCGGGTCAAGGCCGCCATCCCCGTCCCAGGTGCCCATATCAAGGCCGTTGGTGCTCTTTTTGGCGTAGTAGGCCACCCGGTCGGTGGTATTACCGATGGTCACCTGTATACCCACCGCTTTCCAGTCGGCTTGCAGTTCGTTGAGTACGCTCGTATTGCCCCAGTCGACGGTAAAGGCGATGCGTTGCCCGTCAGGGCTCAAACGGTACCCCTCTGCGTCCTTTTTGGAGTAGCCAGCCTTGTCGAGTTCGGCGTTCGCTTTAGCAACGTCGTATTCGGTGTATTGTTTGGCCAATGTCGGGTTGTAGTAGGGAGTCTCGGGGCGCGGTGAAATTTGGAAGGGGTCGCCCTGCCCGCCGTATACATTCTTTATGATAAGCGGGCGGTTAATGGCGTACGACAGACCGATGCGCGCATCCAGGTTATCGAAGAAAGTACGGAGTACAGGATTTTTGTCGGTCAGATTCGGCGAAATAACGATGTTGTTCATGTACGACAGCTCAGTCGGGTAGAGCGTGTAACCTCCGGATTGCTCGTTGGCGGTCAGTACCGACTTGTTTTGAGTAGCGCTTACGCCGCCGAAGTCGCCGATGCTCCGGTCTTGCATGTCTATTTTGCCAGCCGAAGCGAGGTTTAGAATGTCCGACTTGGCCTTCACGAGTTGCCACTCCACCTGGTCAATGTAGGGCAGCTGGTGGCCGGCGGTGTCTATTTTCCAGTAGTAAGGATTTCGCTGGGCGTCGAGTACTGCACCGCTGCCATATGCCGAGGTAAGTACCCAGGCGTTCAGTGTGGGCACCTCGGGGTGCATCCAACGGTTGGCGTTATCGGGCGTGCCGATGGTGCCGAACTTGCTTTCGAAGAATGCCTTGTAGCTGCTGAAACCGCCGGCAGCCATCATCTGCTTCACGCTGTCGGGGTTCTGCATCATGTCGAATTGTTTGAGGTAGTGCGCAGGGTAGCTTGTCGGTTCGGCTCCCACCACTTGCGCGAGTGTCTTCAAAAAGAGACCGTTGGTGGTTGGGAAGACGAACTGTACGGTGTAGTCATCAACTTTTTTAACCGTTACGAGCTTGCCATTCACCTCCCACGCCGGATTGGGTGAAGGCGTTAGATCTTTGTTCGAGAGTACGTCGGTGTACCAAAACATGATGTCGTCGGCGTTGAAGGGTTGGCCGTCGGACCATTTCATGCCTCGCCGCAGCGTGAAGGTGTAGGTCGTGCCGTTGCTGTTCGTGTTGTATGACTGTGCCACGTTGGGGATCACGCTTGTCCAGCTGCTGTTCCATCGCACCAGGTTCTCGTACCCGATGGTCCGGTAGAATGACCCTTGGTCGCCGGTTGCGAGAGCGGCCATGTGCCAGGTGCCCCCGTAGCTACCGATGCTCGTCACCGGGTTTACCAGTACGGGATTGGTCGGAATGCGGCTGCGTACCGCCGGCAAGGTGCCGGCCGCCACTTGCTTGGCGAGCTCTGGAGCTTCCTGAATCTGTAAACTTGCAACGTCGATGGTGGCGTTGGTTTTGGGCGCCGCTGCCTTTTTCTTGTGCAACAGCATGTATGCAACGGCACTGCCACCGACGAGCACCACGGCAACCACGATAACGATGAGCAGCATTTTTTTGCTGGCCATCTTGCCGGACGACGAAACCACCGGCTTTGGAGACGGTTCGCCTGTGTCTGATGACTGCGAAGGCAGTGAAGCAGGCGGTTGGCCCGCCGGGGGTACAACTGGTGTCCCACCATTCATATTATTACTATTGTTGGCCTGATTCTCGTCCATGCCGTCACCCCACACTTAAAATGTATACTTGTTATGATTATCGCACACTGCACGCCAACACAACAACTATTTTTACGAAGCGGCGAGTCTCCGCTATTTCAGCGAACTTCTACATCTAGGCATCGGCGTATTCCCGCGCGAGTTGCATTGCGCCGAGCGCCCCGATGCTGCGCGGTGCACGATATGCAGCCGCCAAGTCGCTCATAAATGCCACATTTTTTCGCCTCGCCTCGGGGAATAATTCATCCAAAAGAGGGTCGGCGGGTTGGAATGTCTCCATAAAATCGGGTTGGCCGTCGAGAAACTGACCGTAGGCAGCCGATAATGCATCCGATTCATCAATAAAGGCGAGGCATTCGGCAGTGGTTACTCCCAGAAGAGAAAAGCCGCGCTGACGCGCTTCGCGTACGAAAATTTGGCCGTGCATCCGTTTGCATAAGTCTTCTACACCCAGGCACGTCGCATCATAGGGACCGCGCCGGGTGTGGATGGGAAAGAGGTCACCGACGGGCAGGACGCGGCAATGGGTGAAGTCTGGCTGGTTGGGGTCAATGAAT
>DATGEW010000042.1:0-8466 GCA_035309745.1 Saccharimonadales bacterium (SeqCode) | reverse complement strand
ATCAGAGGCGCTTATCTGTAAAATATACTTTAAGATTGTGTTATTAGTAAGTAAAAGAGGAATGATTACGCAATGTTAACTATCCGTATGCAACGAACTGGTCGCAAAGGTCACGCTATGTTCCGTGTGGTGGTGCAAGACGCCCGCCTGACGCCGACCAGCGGTAAGGTAGTTGCACTGCTCGGTAGCTACAACCCGCACGCCAAAACCACAACCCTCGACAAAGAAAAGGCTGCTACATTCCTCAAGAACGGCGCGCGTCCTTCCGACCGCGCAGCGCTTCTTTTGCAGAAAGAAGGCGTAAAGCTGCCTGCTTGGGTGCAGGTAAGCACCGCCAAGACCGGCAAGCTCCGCAACCCTGAAAAACTTCGCAAGAACCAGCCCAAGGAAGAGCCGGCTGCCGAGGTGGCAGGGCCAGAGGCCGCCCCCAGTGAAGCGGCTGCAGCCGAGCCCGCCTCAGCGGAAGCAGTGCCGGCCGAAGAAACCGAAAAAGAAGCCTAAAGAGGCTTCTTTTATTGTCACGGTGGGATTGCTTACTGTAGGCGGACCGAACATCTGATATAATAGCTTAACACGTTAACTAAGAGGAGTTTCTGTCATGAGCAGCATTGACCAACAATTCGTGGAATTCATCGTTAAATCTCTGGTGAGCCGGCCCGACGCGGTGAGCATCGAGCGGCGTATCGACGAGAAAGGCGTCCTTTTGGAGCTGACCGTCGACCCGGAAGACCTCGGCCGGGTTATTGGCAAGCGCGGCGCCACCGCCCAATCATTGCGCACCTTGCTCCGTGCCCTCGGCACTAAGAATGATGCCCGCTACAACCTTAAGATTGTAGACAACGGCGAGGGAGTCCCCGCCGGCGCCGGCAGCACTGCCAGTGACGACAATGATAATGGTGACGATGACGTGTCTGCGACCGGCGCCGACGAACCATCGAGCGTGGTGAGCAAGACTCGCAAAGAGCTTGAAGAACTTGACGACCTTGATGTATAGTATCATTTAGTCATTACGACTGACCCAAAAACAAAAACAGTGAAGCTCATGCGAGCCATTTCGCGACCAGCGAATTGGGAGCTTTATGTGGCACGAAAGACCGGCATATTATAGCCGGTCTTTGTGTTTGAGCCGGACCATGGTTGTATAATGAAAATAATGAAGAAAATACAAATTATTACGCTGTTCCCCGAAATGTTTACCGGGGTGCTGGGCGCGAGCATGCTGTGGAAGGCGCAAGACCGCGGGCTGGCCGATTTTTCGTTTATTAATTTGCGCGACTTTGGCCTTGGCCCGCGGAAACAAGTGGACGACACGCCGTATGGCGGCGGTGACGGTATGCTGCTCAAACCTGAGCCGCTGGTGGCGGCGATTGAGCAAGCCAAGCAAAACGACCCCAGCGCATTGGTCCTTTTGCCGACGCCGCGTGGCCATGCGTACAAGCAGTCGGCTGCCAAGGAGCTGGCGGCTGCTGAGCATGGCCTTATCATCGTGTGCCCCCGTTACGAAGGATATGATGAGCGGGTGACGGCCTGGATCGACCGGCAGTATTGCATCGGGAATTACATACTGACTGGCGGCGAGTTGCCGGCGATGATCATTATTGATTCCGTCGTGCGGCTCCTGCCGGGAGTGCTGGGCGGCGAGACGAGCACGGCAATCGAATCGTTCCAGGACGACGATGTAACAATTGAGTTTCCGCAGTATACCCGTCCCGAAGTATTTCGCGATATGCGGGTGCCAGAGGTGCTGATGGGCGGCCATCACGGCGAGATTGACAAATGGCGTACCGGCCAGCGCCGGACTCCGGGCGGTGCAGTATAATAATGGCAAATGGGCATGCAATCATCCGCTACTGACTCTGATACGCGGCTATTCCTGCGAGCGTTGGCACCCTCTTGGGGTGGCCTGGTGGGGTATGTGTTTGTGGCGCTGGCCATTATCGGACTGCATGTCCTCAATATCAGCCTTGCCGGCGCGGTGTATCCCTCCGGCTTTAACGATTCAATGCTGCAGTGGTACGCGGGCAATGTGATCGGCCCGCTAGGCCGGCTGCTCACAAACGGCACTTTTAACACACTGCTTTCGGTGATATTGTGGGCCTTTATCGGGTGGCTTTTATATGAAGGGTTTGCGTATGCCGCGCAAACTATCCACGATTGGCGCGCTGCCCGGAATGATATTATGCGCAACCGCGAATTCGTAGTGGTGCGCCATCCGTTGGAGCGAACCCTGGTGCTGCGCATGGCCTGGCGGCTTTTTATTGCAACCGTATTTATTGCGTTTACGCTGGGCATACAGCCGGTCGTGCGCCACTGCATTATGAGCGACGACCAGTTAATGTCGGTAACTCATATTGCGACGGCTGTGCGCATAAGTAGCGTAACCATTGCGCTGTGGATACTTTTGTTTCATGGGTACGTTGTGCTCTTGCGATTGTACCTGCTCCGGACGCGGGTCTTTGGCGAAATTTTATACTAAGCCATCTGCGGAGCAGTGATATACTGAAGCTTGTAGACGGAGGGTACTATATGAAATTGTCATTTATAAAACCGGTATTTGCGCACTGCGATTTGCCCTGCGGCGTGTACGACCCGGCCCAGGCGAAGATTGAAGCCGAGAGCGTACACGAAATCATGAAGAAATATGCCGGCTTGGAGCACGAAGAGGACCCCTGGCGCGCAGTGTTTATTAAGGAACAGCGCTGCGAACTGGTGAAGCATCATTTGTGGGTGCTTTGGACCGATTATTTCAAACCAGAGCATCTGGAAAAGTACCCCGACCTTCACGACAAGTTCTGGAAGGCGACCAAGCAGGCGGGCGCTTGTAAAAAGACCACCGACCCGGCAGAAGGACAGAAGCTGCTCGACCTGATCGAGGAAATCGCCACCATTTTTTGGGAGACGAAAAAAGCCTAGCCTAAAGCAGATGTTTGTACTCCGACGCGTGCAGGGTCTGAGTATGCTGCCGGCGCTGCGGCCGGGGCAGATCGTGCTGGCGCGGAAACGGCCCGCACGTATTTCTTTGGGCGACATACTTATTATCCGGCACGACGGACTCGAAAAAATCAAACGTGTGCAGCGTGTGTCGCCGGGGCGCGTATTTGTGGTGGGCGATAACGCCGCGTACAGTACCGATAGCCGCGAATTTGGTTGGCTGGAAAATAGGGCTATCGTGGGTAAGGTGTGTTGGCCTGTCCGCCGCTCGCCCGCCAAAATTGCGTAAGGAAGCGCCGGGCCGTATAATCCTGCGTATAAAGGGGTACGAATCATGACGCTCGAGCAACCAAACCGGCACAAACCGCAAAATGTGAATACCAAGCATCAAGCCGGGCTCGGCTTTCAGGATAAATTGGCGCTTGTCATTACCACTGCGGTGGGGACGATGTATGCCGTGTACTTCTTTATCGTGGCGCTCGCCGGGTGGATGTTGTGGCAGGGTGTTATTTCCAAGCATCCGTTCGACCCGTATCCGTTCGCTTTCCTGCTGTTTATGGGCAACATCGTGCAATTGTTGCTGATGCCGCTTATTATGGTGGGGCAAAATATTCAGGCCCGGCACTCCGAATTGCGCGCCGACGAAGAATATAAGACGACGCTGAGTAGCTATCACGACCTCGAAACAATTCTAAAACATCTGAACGCCCAGGATGAAGCCATTATGCGGCAAACCAAAATTTTACAGGAATTGCTCGAAGCGCGTAAATAGCATACGAAGGCATTTACTGCCCTTCTGATATGATGATTAGAAATATGGTCAATTTCGAGCCTCACACCTTGCGAGAAACAAACATAATCACAGACAACGTTTCTTTATATACTTATTCTCTTCGGCCCCAACAGCTCCGCAAAGACAATCTTACCGCCGTGATTTTGCATGGCGGAGGCGAGTCAACTAGTACCATCAAATACGATAAACTTGCACAACTTTTTGCTGACAACGGGGTGGCCGTTATTTGTCTCGACTTTGTTGGCCATGGTAAAACAGGTGGGGCCATGACCGACAATAGCCTGGCGCTTCGAGTTCAGCACGCCCAAGCCGCTATCGAGCATTGGACTACTCCGAAGACCCCGCTCATACTCGTCGGTTTTAGCATGTCAGGGCACACTGCAATGCGCCTTGTGCCGAGGCTCGGAAAAAGAGTAAAAAGTGTCGGGTTGATCTGTTCAGCGACATATGCTGCAGAGGCCGAAGAAGTTAGTTTTGGCCCTGATTTCACTCAAATTCTTCGCACCCCTGAAAGCTGGCGATCTTCATTAGGACTTCGTGATCTTGCCGACTTTACTGGTAAAACAATGGTAATCACCGGCAATGAAGATACGGTAGTGGGCTGGGAGATAACCGTTGAAATCATACGAAGTGCCAAAACAAAGAGTAAAGAGCTGCGCGTAGAAGTTCTTGGTGGAGTAGACCATCACCTTGCGATATGGCTTTCGGAGCATAAGGCGTTCAGCGAACAGGTGGTACACTACCTAGCAGAAGAGATGCTATGAAAATTGGCCTATTTGATTCCGGCCTCGGCGGGCTGATTGTAACGCACAGTCTTATACAAAATCTACCAACCTACGACTATATCTACCTAGGCGACACAGCGAGAGTGCCCTACGGTAATCGTTCCCCAGGAGTAATTTACGGGTTCACCAAAACCGGTGTAGAGTATCTTTTCAAACAAGGGTGTCAGCTCGTCATCTTAGCCTGTAATACTGCCTCTGCCGAAGCGCTCCGGAAGATTCAGCGGGAATATTTGCCGCAGCACTTTCCTGACCGCCGTGTGCTCGGAGTGCTTATACCTGGGGCCGAGGAAGCTGTAATGCAAACGCATAACGGCAAGGTAGGCGTGATGGCTACTCGCGGCACGGTAGATTCTAAAGCGTATCTTCGTGAAATCCACAAACTAAACCCCGACATTGAGGTCTTTCAACAAGCCGCCCCTCTGCTGGTACCAATTGTTGAAGCTAATGGCCTCAAGTATGCCGAACCTGTCCTCGACGATTACCTGGCACCCCTTTTAGCAGAAGGCATCGATACGCTGGTACTTGGCTGCACGCATTATCCGATGCTCAAAGAACAAATAAGATCAAAGGTGGGTGACAAAATTGCGGTCGTGTCGCAGGATGAATTTATTCCGGCAAAGCTCGCTGATTATCTGAAACGTCACCCTGAAATCGACCAAAAGCTTTCACAAAACGAGAGCCGTCGGTTTCTCGTTACTGATCTTGCCTCAAGCACTGGTGAGGTGGCACGATATTTATTTGGTGAGGAAATAGGGCTGGAGAAAATAGAGCTTTAAGCAAAAAATGGAGTGCGGCAGAGAATAACCCAGCCAAAATTCGTTCTAGACAAAGCATTATAATAACGTTATAATGCTTTTATGATTCAAAGCATTCAAAAAGTTATACGGATAGGCTCAAGCGGGGGTGTGACCATTCCTGCGAAAGACCTTAAAAGACAGAACATTGCGTTCGGCGATGAGGTCGAAGTGATTGTTCGCCCGCTTCATAACACCAATAGCGCAGATCAAAAAGTTCTAGCTGTTGCTAAAAAAATTCTTAGTGACTACAGAAATGACTTCGAAAACCTCGCAAAGCGATGAATGTCTTATCCTTAGAGCAGTTGTTTGAAATTCATGCATTGGTCGTTGAGGCCACAGGAGGGAGTATAGGGTTACGTGATCTTGGCAGGCTAGAAGCTGTAATCGCTACCCAAACACAAAATGTATTTGGCGAAGAGTTATATCCAAGCCTCATTGATAAGGCTGCCGCGATAATACGCGGCATCATTGCAGATCATCCATTTGTAGATGGCAATAAGCGTACTGCCATGCTCGCAGGCCTAACTCTCGTTGAAATTAATGGCATACGATTTGCGGCCGAACCTGGGGAGCTTGAAGATTTTGCAGTAAAGGTAGCCACCGACAAGCTAGATATTCCTTCGATTGTCGCATGGTTGCGCGAACGCACATAAAATAGCTAGTTGCCGCTCTCCTCAAGGAGCCGGCTAATCGCTTGAATATCGGTTTCTCTGTCTTTTAACAACTTCGAGGTCGTCAAAAGTCTGGAATAGGTTCACTATCCCCAGCCAGCGCAGAGGCAGGCCATGAAAAAGCCCGGGTTAGGCCCGGGCTTTTGTGGAAGAGATGTTTTAGTTAGAGATATGCACGCTGTCGTGGCTGCCGGCATCGTTGGCTGCGTCGCCGCTGGCGCCTGCTCCGGTGTTCGTGTTCGTGCTGTTGGTTACATTGCCAGTAGACGCCGACTGATTGGTCGTCGTAATACTGGATACGTTGTTTGTGTTGGTTACTTTGGTGCTGACCGAGTTGCTAAAGCTGATGGTGTTGTTCGAACCCGGACCGGTGTTGCTGATGCTGGCATTGTTGCCCGCAGGCGTGCCATTTCCGCCCTGGCCGCCCGCACCGCTGTTGCCTGGTGTCGGGTTATTACTGACTGCGGCGCTTAGGCCGGTACCCGCAGTGTTGAAAGCGTTGCCGCTCATGCCGCCACCGGCGTTGGTGTTAAAACCGCTCAGTACGTTGCCACTGCTGGCGCCCTGGTTGGTAGTGTTTTCGCCAAGGATACCGTTGTGGTTCGTAGTGCTCGCATGCGTGGTTGAGGCGCCAAGGATCTGATTATTCGAACCCGGGCCCGTTCCGCTAATGCTGCCTTCTTGCCCGGACTGGTTGCTACCGGGATGTGCACATACGCCGCCAGCGCCACTATTATCGATGTTGACAGATACGCTGGTATTAGAAGTGTTGGTTGCATCACCACTGGTGGCTGCGCCGCCGCCATTGCCGCCCATGGAGCCCCAGTTGGCTGACCAGTCGGCCGCTTGGCTTGCCATGTAGTTCATGAAAGCCGTGTGCCACTGTTCGTATGTGAAGCCGTGAGCCTGCCATACCGTTGGATCCCACGAACCCCACGCCCCGGCGTTGGTGTTGTGGCTGACGGCTACGTCGCCCGTTTCGGCCGATTGGTTCGTGGTATTGCCTACCTGCACATCGTTGTTGTTCCGCACTTCGCAGTCGGTGCGATTAGATGAAGTAATCTGGTTGTTGGATCCTGGCCCGGTGTTTGTGATAATCGCCGTTTGTGCCGAGACTTGACTGACAAATCCGAAACAAAGGGCGGTGATACCGGCAACCGAAGCGGTCGCCACACGAGATGCAAAGCTTCGTAACATATCTCCCCCTATCATTAGCTACTATGTAACCTCAGCATACGAATCGTACATAAGCAGTTCTGTTAATTTTCGTACAATTTATGAAATTTTGACGAAAATTCTGTGGACAAATGTTCGCTCGCATCACTCATTGGCCTGGCTGGGTTCGCCGTGGCCCAGCTCCTCAAGAATCTGTTTGAGCTCCTGCACCGGCAGCGATGAGCAGTCGACCTTCTTTTTGGTGGCAATAACGTAGCCCTGCACCAGGCGTTTTATCTCCAGGGCGTCTTTGCGCCAAAGGTAGTTGACCCGATACGGCTTTTTAGCGTCAAAGAACCGGCTGGCAATCTTCAGTGAGCCAAAAAACGGACCGACATCGGCAGTCACATTCAGGATGTCACCGATGCTGATAGTGATTACCTCGGCAATCTTAAAGAAAAAGCGGTGTGCGATGCTCAGCTTTTCGCGGTCGACCGTAATAGTGTCGGGGAAAAGGGTGAATGGGAAAACGGTCGTTGCGGAAATGAGTATATCCCGCGAACTGCCAAGGGCCTGCCGCAGATTTTGGGCAGCTTTTACAGAGGAGTGGCTGTCGAGGTCCTCATGCACGGCCATGAGGGTAGGCAAGCGGCCGAGCTGGGACGGAAACGCCGGAGTGTTACGATTCGGTACGATGACGCGCATACAAATCTCCTGTTACCGTACCTCTAGCATAGGCGGCCTAGAAGTTTTTCGCAGTAAGAAATGTTGCCCGGTTAGCGGAGTAATCGCTTGCGAATGCCCAGCAGCGCCAGCCCGCCGGGCAGCATAGCAACCCAATAGGTAATGAAGCGATAGAGGAGCGCTACGAGCAAGGCCTGATCGGCGGTGAGGCCGTAAGCCACGAGTGCGCCAGTGATGCCCGCTTCGGCGCCCACAATGCCGCCAGGCGTCGGCGTGGCTGAGCCAATAATTTGTGACGCCGAAAATGCGGCAAACGCCGCGCCGACAGAAATGGGGTCGTGAAGCGCGCGGGCACAGCAGAATAAAATGGCCGTAAAAAGACAAGGGAGCAGCGCAGCCCATAGTGTTGCCGCTACCAGGCGGCCCGGCTGGCGGCGATATAGCCGCAGGCTGCGGAGCGTTGCCCGCGCCGCGCCAAACAGGCGTTTCTTAAATAACAATACCCCCACTAACACGCTGGCCAGTGCCACGCCCGCCAAAAGTTCAAGTGTGTGCGGGGCAAGATGCAGGCGTGGGACTTGATCGTGCAACAAAAATATGGCGAGGGCCAACACAAGCAGATACGATAGAAATCCCAGGATATTATTGAC
>DATGEW010000041.1:0-2113 GCA_035309745.1 Saccharimonadales bacterium (SeqCode) | reverse complement strand
GCTGTCGCCAGCGAGACGTACCTTGGTCATCCCCTCGGCAGCTGGCCGGCCGCCGACAAATTGCAGCGCATCATCGACACCTGTAATCTCATCATCGAGAAGTTTCTGCATCAGCTCGCCGCGCAAACGCCCAGTGGCCTGCCGCTGTGTCTGGCCGTGCCCGCCTGGCGTGCGCCAAATGGCCAGCTCCATCGCTTGCCGCTACTTGACCATCTGAGTAAATTGGGGTACAATCGAGTGAGTTTTGAGCATGTTCGGGAGCCAGAACTGGTCTACTTTCGTCCAGACCAACTCGTCGCCCGTGAACTACTCGTAATAATAAGGAATTAATATGTCACACGTCAAAGCAGGTGGAACTTCCAAAAATACTCGCGACAGCGTCGGCCAGCGCCTCGGCGTCAAGCTGTTTGGCGGCCAAAAAGTAACCACCGGCCAAGTTATCGTGCGCCAAGTCGGCCTCACCAAGCGCGCCGGCAAAGGTACCAAAGTGAGCCGCAACTTCACCGTCCACGCCATGCGCGACGGCGTCGTAACCTACAAAACCCGCCGCGTCCGCCGCTTCACCGGCAAAACCGTCCGCCGCACCGAAATCACCGTAGAATAAAACGCTATGTATATAAAAAAGAATCCCGCAAAAACGGGATTCTTTTTTTATTGCCAGGGATTCTCTTCTTTTTGCCAAGCGTAAGGGTCAGCAAGTTTGTGACTGGGCGGCAGAGCCTGCTCTTCGGGCTGAGGGGCTGGCTGCTCGTGCTGGACGGCGGGCACTGCTGGATGGAGTGCTGCCTGTAGATTTTGCGCTCGTCTCAAGCGTTCATCTTCTCTATCGAGCCGTTCCGTAGCCTCTACAAAAGAGGCTATTGGCTTCTCAGTTCGCTCTTGCTGTGGTGACTGTACCTCGCCAGCGGTTGCAGTGCTTCCCAATCCTGCCGCTACAGGATCATACGGGGGACGCTGATCTCGTTCCCAAGGATTTAGTGAATTTGACGTTGTCATACTCAAACGTTAGCACTAAATAGACGAGTTGTCAATTTCATGCTTACTGTTCGTTCGCTACTTACTTTGTTATGCCAAGCCGAGGTGTTTTTTGATGCGGTCGATGACGTCGGTAATGACGACTTGCGATTTGACTAAATAATCGTCTACGCCGAGGCTTTCGGCGCGTTTGCGGTCGCTTTCCTGGCTGAGCGCGGTGAGCATAATAACTTTAAGATTGGCGGTTTCCGGGGTGTTGCGCAAAATGTCGAGCACGTCGAAGCCACTCACTTTAGGCATCATGACATCGAGCAAAATAAGGTCCGGCTTGAACGACATCGCCCCGGCGAGCGCTTCTTCGCCGTTCGCGACGCGCTTAACGTCGAAACCCTCGGCCTGGAGACGGACAAGATAAACGCCGGCCAGCGCGTCATCGTCTTCTACAAACAGGATTTTCTTAGGATGATCGGCAGGTTTAGCAGGTGCTGTTGGTTCCATACTCCTACGTTACCCGTTCGGCGCTTGTTTTGCAACCAGGCTGGCGATAAAACCGCTGAACATGGGGTGGGCGCGATTGGGCCGCGACTTAAACTCCGGATGGAACTGGCTGGCCATGAGAAACGGGTGGTCGATGCCTTCAATCATTTCTACCAAATGACCATCAGGGCTGAGACCGACGGCGCGGATGCCCCACCCTTCGTATTGATCGCGATACTCATTATTGCATTCGTAACGGTGGCGATGGCGCTCCACAATGTGAGTCGTGCCATATACTTCGGCAACTTTACTGCCCTCGGCCACCGTGCACGGGTAATCGCCGAGTCGCATGGTGCCGCCGGTATTTTCCTTGCCTTTTTGGTCGGCCATGGTGGCGATGACCGGATACTTAGTGTGGGGGTCGACTTCGGTGGTATTCGCGCCTTCTAAACCGGCCAAGCGAGCAGCGGCAATGAGAATCATGTGCAGGCCGTAGCAGAGGCCCAAGGCCGGCATTTTGTGCGTGATGGCGTACTGCGCGGCTTTAATTTTGCCTTCTACCCCGCGCGAACCGAAGCCGCCGGTAATCACGATGCCGTCGACGCTTTCCATTTCTTTGGAAATGTCGTCTTTTTCGCCGAGCGCTTCGGCGTCGATCCAC
>DATGEW010000040.1:0-7913 GCA_035309745.1 Saccharimonadales bacterium (SeqCode) | reverse complement strand
CCATCGCGATTTAGGTCAGCACGGCCAATCTCTTGCATACTACTTACCCTTCGACTTCGACGCCCATGCTGCGGGCGGTGCCGGCGACCATTTTCTTGACGGCGTCAACGTCGTCGGTGTTCATGTCGGCTGCTTTCTCGGTGGCAATCTTGGTCAGTTGGGCGTCGGTCAGCTTTTTGCTCACCTTTTCGCTATTCGGGCGGCCCGAACCCTTGTCGATTTTGAGTTCGGCGCGGATACGGTCGTCGGTGGGCATGCCCACGACGCGCCAAGCCATGGTGCGGTCATCGAAAATAGTGATGTGCACCGTAACCGTCTGCCCCTGCAGGTCTTTGGTTTGCTCGTTGAATGGATTGATGAAATCCATCATGTTTACGCCGTGCTGTCCGAGTGAGCTACCCACGGGCGGCGCCGCACTGGCTTGGCCAGCGCGAATCTTCATCTTTAAGTTTGCTTTTACGGCTTTGGCCATAAAATATATCTCCTTTCGAGCGGCCGGTTAGAAGCCCGTGCCTGCTCTCCTACCTTATCCTTTGGATATAGTGTGCGGCACTCAGAAAATCCAAGCAAGCTCGCATTTTCTTCCGTTCCTTCACTATAAGTAGTGCGTAACAGATTGATTTTACAACAAAGCGCACCGAAAGTCTATCCCTTACGGGTATGTACGAATTTACAGTAGCGCTTCTCGCCACGAATATTGTAGATACTTTCTACTACCATTTCTATGGTCAGTCGGTCGCCTACCTTTAGATTTATAGGTGTGTCCGACTCGATTATCCAAAGCCGGTCTATACTCAGTATTAATTTTTCTATGTGCATAGTACTCCTTAAAATAAAAAAGCCCTCAAGCCGATGGTTGAGGGCTAATTGCCTATTATTAAAATATTACATACTGTTTATGTTGTCAAGCTATACGCGCTTAACTTGTAAACTGTCGAGTTCGACCGGGGTTTCGCGGCCGAACATGTTGACGAGAACCTTGAGCTTGCCTTTGCTGGCGTCGATTTCGTTAATGGTGCCGTCGAAGCCCTTGAACGGCCCGTCGGTAATGCTGACGACTTCGCCCAGACGGTAGTCGATCTTGTGTTTCGGCTGCTCGAGACCCATGCGCTTCTGAATTTTCTCGATTTCTTCCTCGCCCACCGGAGTCGGCTCGCTGCCACTGCCCACAAAACCCGTCACGCTTGGGGTGTTGCGCACGATGTACCAGGCGTCTTCGCTCATTTTCATCTGAACCAGCACGTATCCCTGGAAAATGCGCTTTTCAACCACACGGCGCTTGCCGTTTTTAATCTCGATCATTTTTTCTTTAGGCACAAGTACCTGAAAGATCTTGTCTTTCATATCCAGCGAGTCCGCGCGCTGACGAATACTTTCGGCCACCTTTTCTTCATAACCGCTGTAGGTGTGAATGGCGTACCACTGTTTGGTTGTGTCGTATCTTTTAGACATAGCTTCTCTACTTTAATAGTACCTGTTTAAATAATCTGTCGAGGCCGAAATCGACGACGGCGATGAGGACACCGAAGATCGCGGCAAAAACCAACACGGCCGAGGTAAGCTGGGATGACTCACGCCGGCTGGGCCATGTTACCTGCTGCAGTTCTTTCCAGCTGTTGCGGAAATATTTCGGCAGCAATATGTACCCCAGGATGCGCATTGGCCTAAAGCGCCCCAGCCTGCCGAGCGGCCGGCCGACAATTTTGAACGGCACGGCAATGTAGTGCAATGCGAGGCCGAGCACGCCCCGCTGTTTAGGCGTTGGGTTCGCTGTTTTTCCGGCAATTTCGCGCACGGTTTCAGCTTTTTTGAGCATTCTCCGCTTGGGTTTGGCTGGTTCTGTGGCCACTTCTCTGATCTCCCTCAAAATAAAAGAGCTTACATTACAGTAAGCTCCAATATGTCAAGCATACGGCAGGCGGCTGTTAAAGTCAAGCAGGTTGCAGGAGGTCGTCGAGGACGACTTCGCGAGCGACCGTGTCGGGTGTAATAGTGCGAGGCTCCGTCATGACCGCTGCCGTTAGCCCAGCCACGCCAGCCCCACCACCTGCCAGCGTAGCAACAATTGCGTCTTCGGCAAGGGGCTCGAGCGTAGAATGTGAAGTATGAGGAACTTCCGCGAGCGTGTTAAATGCATCTTGTACCCACATTGTTTCGCGCCACTGATGGATAGCGTCAATACCATAGCGAGTCGCTACAATACCGAGGCCTGCAGCTACGACGCCGACAGCGCCACGCTTATGCTCGGCCAAAAAATGAGTAGCAGACATAGATGCGTATACCGACCCGTCGGCAACAGCGCGAACAGCGCGCTTGCCGAGTCCCCAGGCGGCTTTGAGCCAGTTCGGTGTGCTGCGGGCGAGGTATTCCCCTGTTGGTTCGCTCATTTGACGGTGGCGTCCCGGCTGTGCCGGAACTCTGCGAAAATCAATAAATGCCATGAGTGTATATTAACATAAAATAGGTTTTATTTCAAGTATATGTTGCAGAAAGCAGGGTTTTGTTTGCTCGTATGCTATCGGTGAAGGATGTAGTATGCTTATGGTTATGCTGTTGGCTTTACTCGCCGTAGGTGTGCTTGCCGAATTAGGCATGATTCTCCCCTTGCCGTGGCACCTTCGCAAAGTAGGGGCCGGTGCGGCGCTGGTGGCCACTTCACTGGCAAGCGGCATGCTTGTTGCCCGCTGGCCCGGCGTTGGTAGCGCGGTGCTGCTGGGGCTGGGCCTGTATCGCGTATGCAATGATGTGCGCATGATATATGGTCGTTTGAGCCAGCAATATCTGGGGCGTATTACCCGCCGGACGACGTTCGCCCTGGGGATACTACAAGCGGGAGCCGCAGGCATATGGATTGGCTGGTTGCATTGGCGGATTGGCGCGCCGGCAGTGTGGGCTACTATAGCAGCGTTACAGATGGTGGTTGCCAGCGTGCTGTTCGTGACGACGATCCGCCGCCTGCGCCGTACCGCATGGCCGGAGCGTCTGCCCCATTTGAGCGATAGCGAGCTGCCCACTGTTACGGTGGCCATACCGGCTCGCAACGAGACCGAAGATTTAGAAATTTGCCTCGAAAGCGTGATCGCCAGTGATTATCCCAAGCTCGAGGTGCTGGTGCTGGATGATTGTTCGCAGACCAAACGTACGCCCGAAATTATCCGGAGCTTTGCGCATGCCGGCATCCGATTTTTACAGGGGGAGCAGCCGAACAACTCGTGGCTTCCTAAAAACCGCGCCTACGACCAGCTGGCAGCCGAAGCCAGCGGCGAGTACATCTTATTTTGCGGTGTAGATGTGCATTTTTCGCCGGGTAGCATCCGGCAGATGGTGGCCGCTCTCAAAGCCAAAAAGAAAGCAATGATGAGTCTCCTGCCGCTGCGTGCCGAGCGCGTAGGCAGCCGCCCCGCGCTGGCGCAGGCCATGCGCTATTGGTGGGAAATCGTCCCGCCCCGGCGCTTGTTTAACCGTCCGCCCGTCCTGAGCACTTGCTGGATCATAGAGACTAAGGCGTTGCAGGCCGAGGGCGGCTTTGCGGCCGCCCAGCGCTCGGTGGTACCGGAGGCCTACTTTGCACGCCAATTGCTCCGCCGCGATGTGTACAGCTTTATGCGTGCCAGCCAGACGCTCGGCATTACCAGCAATAAGCCTGCCACCGAGCAGCGCGCCACTGCTATTCGATTGCGCTATCCGCAGCTGCATCGCCGGCTCGAAAACGTCGCTGCGGTTACTCTGTTTGAGCTGGCTTTTTTGGTGCTGCCATTTGGCATGGCCATAGGCGGGTGGTGGTTGCATCTCGGTATGTTCGTGGAGGTGAGTTCGTCGGCCGCGTCGCTACTGCTCGTTATACTATGCTGGCTTTTGGCGCACGCCACGCACGTCATGCGGGCGCCGTATGCGTTGTTCGCCGTGCCGGTTATGACGCTGTACGACCTGCTCCTACTGCACGTGTCGATGTGGCGCTACGAGTTTGCGACTGTCGACTGGAAAGGCCGCAATATTTGTATTCCGGCCATGCACGTTATCGCTCGCCTGCCGCAACTCAAAGATTGACCACTATTTAAGGTCGGGGATGAAAATACTAAAGGTCGAGCCTTTGTTGAGCTCGCTTTGCACCTCAATATCGGCGTGGATGAGCCGGGCGAGCTTGAGGGTGACATACAGGCCCAGGCCCGTACCGTTGGTCTTGCGGGTGCGATAATCTTCGCTTCGAAAGAATTTGTCGAACAACTTTTCTTGGTCGGGCTTGCTAATGCCGATGCCAGTGTCGATCACGCTGAATTGCACCCCTTTCGGCGCGGCGGTGGCGGTGATGGCGATGCTCCCTTTCTCGGTGTATTTAAGCGCATTGGTAATAAAGTTTTGCAAAATTTCGCGCACGTACAGCTTGCTGGATTTCAGCATATGCACTTCTTTAGCAACGCTCGTGGTGAGCGTCAGGCCGCGCTTTTTGGCATCCGGCCGGTAGTTTTCTTCGAGTTCGGCTATGAGTTTCGGTATGTTAATCGGCTCGACCTCGACGGTGAGCTTGCCACGCTCGGCGCGCGACAGTGTTGCCAGGTCGTTTACCAGGCCGGCCAGGAACATAATTTGGTCGTGCGCTGCAGTAAGCGCTACCTTCATCTGCTCGACATCACCGGATTTTTCGACGATAAATTGCGCGTTACTGATGTTTCCTTCGGCAATGGCGATAGGAGTGCGCAGCTCGTGGCTGATGACGCTAATAAATTCGTCACGCTCTTCTTCGAGCGATTTCTCGCGCGTGATATCGCGCAATAGCAGCACATACCCTTTTTGCTGGCGGCGGCCATAGCCCAGGTGTACCGGCGCGATGCTCAAATATACATGAATGCTGCTGCCGTCACTGTAGGGCAGCAGGTAATCGCGCGAGCTGGTGGGCGTATGCGCGCCGGAAACCAGTTCCTCGACGTTAATGTGCTGATTGTTTTTGTCCAGCAGCGTAAATACGTCTCCGAGCCGGCGGCCGCGCAAGCTGCTGTTCACGTCCAAAATATTGAGCGCTGCGCCGTTGCTCAAAACGACGTTCATGTCTTGGTCCACCGCCAGCACGCCGTCGGCCATGCTGTTTACCAGGCTGGTGAGCCGCTCGTGGTCGAGCTTATCCTGTGCCGCCTTGCCCCGCCCGAGAATTTTTACCATAATCACAGTATGCCACATTTTGCCGTGCCGGCGCACTATTCGGTACGCAGCACGGTTTGGCAATTGCCGATTTCTTTGCGGAGTGCTTTGGCACGTGGTGCGTGGCGCTCCAGCTCTTGCCAGAACGGGGCGCCGTGCTGCATGACTTTGGTGTGGGTCAGTTCGTGCAGGAGCACGTAGTCTATGAGGTGCCAGGGCAGCTGCATAAGGAACAGGTTGAGGGTGATCTCCTTTTTACTGCTGCAACTGCCCCAGCGGCTTTTGAGCTGTTTGATTTGCACATTGCTGAAGGTGAAGCCGTTGCGCTCGGCAAGCTGGTGTAACCGCTGAGGTAACAGCCGTTCGGCCTCTTTGCGCAGCGCGCGTATCGCGGCGGAGCGGGCGGCTTTCTGCACGGCTGGGTCGGCGAGGGTAAGTGATCGTGGGTAGGTTATTTCTACCTCGCTGGCTTTGATGCGGCCGACCGGCTTTTTTGCCTCAAAAGATGGTGCAAAACGGAGGTGATGCGCCTTGCCGACCGCGTGCCCGTCTTCCAGCAATGCGGGCGTGGGTGAGCGGTGGGCCAGAATCCAGGCTTCGCGTGAGCGGGCAAATTGCTCGCCGGCGGCGTACGGCACCCAGTATGGCAGCGATACGCGCACTTCCCCGCCCGAACCTAAACTAAGGCGTAGCGAGCGGTTCCCCCGGCGTTTATACAACGTCACCGGACCGATGCCCGGAATATCTACTTGCTTGGTGGCCACTGGCGAGCGGCTCCTATCTAATCATGATATTGCGGCGCGCCATATCGACGCGGCCGGCGGCAGGATTGGGGATGAGGTTGACGAGTCCGGGCTTAATAACTTTGGCATTCACTTCGCCCACCGGCGGCACCAACGCCAGCTCGCGCAAGCGCTTGATGAAAGCACTGAGCTGCGTGTCGAAGGTGTGTTTGCCACTCACCACAATGTATTCTTCGTTTTGCGGGTTTTGCATGCCGCCGGCGATGCGTTCCAGTGTGGCGCGGTCGCTGGGGGCCGCAAACTTGTCATCCGCCCGCCGCCGGTCGCGGTTGCCGGCACGCGCAAAGGCGCTCTCGGCGTCAATTTGTAGCCAAATAAGCACTGGATGGGCGTGGTGTTTGCGCGCCATATCGCGGAGCAGCCGGCGTTGGCCGGTGCGCATGGCATTCACATCGTAAATAACGCTCATGCCGGCGTTTAAAAATTCGCCGGTCATGTAATCCATGAGCTGGGTAATAACGTCATTCTCTTCTTTGTCGTAGTGCGGATTATCGAACAGTTCGCCTCGGATGCGGTCGCCATGCACATGCGCCGCCTGGAATTGCTCGGCCAGCTGCCGCGCAAAAAAAGTTTTGCCCGAACCGGGGTAGCCGTACAGCATGATAAGCAGCGGTTTTGTGGGAGCAACCTTCGTCATAGTAGTAATAGGTATAGCACATCTTTGCCGGTTTATAAAA
Source organism: Saccharimonadales bacterium (SeqCode) (assembly GCA_035309745.1). Lineage (GTDB taxonomy): Bacteria > Patescibacteriota > Saccharimonadia > Saccharimonadales > UBA4665 > PMNU01. The sequence goes on along the minus strand of DATGEW010000040.1, from coordinate 1,300 downwards.
TGGTGGCAGCGGTCTGCTCTCTGGCGAGGCTGTTCATACTACTACTTCGCTGCCCAATGGTATACGCTAGCGCGGTCGCCAGCGCTGAGCGCGCAAAGGCAACGTTATCTATCTCGGCTTCTAGCGGTCCGCTTTCCAGTGCAAGGTGATGTACAGTTGTGCCCGGTTGTACATGGGCGGTGCCGAGAGTGCCAGCCGTTTGGATGGGGCTCCCCTGGTTTCGCGGCAAATAAGCGAACGGCACTCCGTGGTTGTGCAGTAGCGTGGTTATCGCTTCGACTGCGTTGGGGCGAAGCGGGGCGAGTTTGTCCCCTGTGTAGAGCCGCCGCAGCGCGTTGGTTCCCACAACGATAAGCGTAGATAGGTCGGTGTTGCCGCATGTCTGGACGACAAAATCGGGCAACTGTTGCGGCACCCAAATTGCTGCTTGAGTGATGTCATACGGATCGGGCGCGGTGCTATCGGTCTGCTCTCCTACTATAGCCGCCGTTAGCTCCCCGTCTGTTTGGGTGAGCTGCGTAAAAAGGCGTCCACACACACTCCAATCGTGCCTTGTCACCGGGAGGACGGTTCGCCAACCGAATTCAGCTGAAGGTACTCTCGCCATTTTTGTATATTCCTCGTATCTCCTTGCCCTCCAACCTATCACGGCCTGCGCCGTTTGGCTACCATTTTACCCGCCAATCTGCTATTATCAGGGCATCTCTAGGGGAGTAGCTCAATTGGTAGAGTAGCGGTCTCCAAAACCGTTGGTTGCAGGTTCAAGTCCTGTCTCCCCTGCCAGATATAACTATCTAAAACGTAAGAACGAGTGCGAACTTGCTCTTTTTAGGTAGCCTCTCTGTATCCCCAAAGTTTGGATTTAGGTAGACCCTACGCCTGCTTACAGGCGACACTTACCAATGAGAAGAGCGCACAATATATTGATTTAGCACGCTCTTTCTAATACAGTTGTACCTATGACGATGGAAACATTTCCTCAAGATAGGTTGCCCAAATCTATATCTGAAGCTCCTACGCAATCCTTGGGACGATTAGCAGAATCAAGCCCGGAGTGTCAGGCAATCATGAGTAAGGCGGGCGATGCCCTGCTCAACGGAGACTATGCCGCAGCTAAAGAACTTACGACAACTTTATGGCAAATAGATGGCGATGTGCCGTCCGAAGCGCTTCCCCTGGTTGAGATTACATCTGCGGAGCCATGCATAGTGACTATGGGTGAAGTGCCGCCCGAATTAGATTACTGGCTACAGCATCCGGATCAACGCCTGCGTCACTCGATGGCTTTAGGGGCTGAAGA
>DATGEW010000039.1:0-4999 GCA_035309745.1 Saccharimonadales bacterium (SeqCode) | reverse complement strand
ACTGTGTCTCAACAGCACTTGCCCGCAGCAATTCCTCCTTGAGCAGGCTGTGCGAATGCCGCAGCCGTCCCGCCAACACCCATGCCAGCTACCAAAAAGAACGCCGCGATTGTTACCGCCAGCGATTGTAGCGTGTTTTTTGCGTGCTTTTTCATAACACCTCCTTAGCTGATATATATCAGGATACCAGAGTCTTCTCCCGCAGGCATAGCGTCAATATCACATTATTGTGTATTAGGAGCAGGTGAGCGTAGTTCGGCTTTAATGCGGCGGACGCCGGCGCTGGAAGCTTCTTCTTTTACGATTTTAAACGCACGGCCGCCTTCTTTGAGTGCGCCGGTGTGTTCCACGTGCGGGCCGCCGCAGATTTCGCGGCTGTAGTTTTCGCCGTCCGGATCGCCCACGGTGTACACTTTCACCATGTCGCCATAGCGGTCGCCAAAAGCGCCCATCACGCCCTTTGCCAGGGCTTCTTTGGTGTTTTCCTCGCGCCAGCTCATGGGCCAGTCGCGGTCAATTTGTTCGTTGACGATTTTTTCGACCTCGGCGAGTTGCTCGGGCGTGACTTTTTCGGGATGCGAGAAATCGAAGCGCAAGCGTTCGGCGGTGATATTGCTGCCGCGCTGAATGACGTGGTCGCCGAGCACCATGCGCAGGGCACGGTACATCAAGTGCGTCGCGGTGTGATACTTGGTGGTGATTTCACTGTGGTCGGCCAGGCCGCCCTTAAACGTACCTTTGGCAGCAGTTTGGCTCCGGGCTTTTTGCTCGGCCATATGGTGTTCGAATTCATGCCGCCATTCATCTTGCACCTGGAGGTCATTTTTATATGCTTCCTCAATGCTCAGCTCAACCGGAAAGCCGTAGGTGTCGTACAACTTAAAGATCACTTCGCCGTCGAGTAACTTACGGCCTTGTGTCAGCTTGCCGAATTCGTGCAGACCCTTGCGCAGCGTTTGGCGGAATAGTTTCTCTTCGCGCATGAGCACGTCAATTACCATGTGTTCGCGCTCGGCAACCTCGGGGAAGTCATTTTTGTAGAGTTCGGTAATTACCGGCACGACTTGCTCGCACAGAGCTTGCTCGATGCCCAGGTCGAAGGCGAAACGGATGGCCCGGCGCACCAGGCGGCGCATCACATAGCCCTGCTCTTTGTTGCTGGGCACCACGCCGTCTACTGCCAAAAATGCCGCGCCGCGCAGATGGTCGGCGATAACGCGCATAGCGTTGGTGTGGCTGTCGTAGGTTTTGCCGCTCAGCTCTTCCAGCTTTTGCACAATCGGCCACAGCAGGCTGATCTTAAACACATCCGGGCTGTCGATGGCCGCTGCGGCAATACGCTCCAACCCCCCGCCGTAGTCCACGTTCTGCTTCGGCAACGGCTGTACGCCGTCGGCGGTTTTGACGTAGCTCATAAACACGCTGTTGCCAAGCTCTATGTAGCGGCCGCAGTCACAGTTTACATGACAATGCTCACCGTATTCGGGGTTGTGCTGAATCTCGGGAAACAAGTAAAACATCTCGGTGGTAGGGCCGCCCGGCTCGCCCACCGGCATCTCGGCAGGAGTGCCTGCGCGCGACCACCAGTTCTTTTTGCCGCTATAGAAGAAAATCCGGCCGCCCTGGTCGCCAACTTTGTAGCCATTCTCTTCGGTGCCGATATCTACCCGTTTTGCATCCACGCCAGCCTTTGTAAAGAGCCCGGTCCAGATGTCGGCGGCTTCTTCGTCCTTCGGCACGCCCGCTTCATCGTCGCCGCTAAAACAGGTCACAAAAATACGCTTGGGGTCGAGGCCAATCTTTTGAGTGAGAAATTCCCAGAACCACGGAATCTGCTCTTTCTTAAAGTAATCGCCGAGACTCCAGTTGCCGAGCATTTCGAAAAATGTAGTGTGGCGGTTGTCGCCTACTTCTTCAATATCTTGCACGCGGATGCAGGTCTGGCTATCGACCAAACGCGTGCCGTCGGGGTGCGCCTCGCCCAGCAAATACGGCACCAGCGGCTGCATGCCGCTGCCGGTAAACAATGTCGTAGGGTCGTTTTGCGGTACCAGCAGCGCGCGGGGAATAACCGCGTGGCCGTTTTTTTGGAAAAAATCTAAATATGCTTGGCGGATTTGTTGTGCGTTCATAATTGTCCTTCAGTATAACAGATAAGAAAGAGGCCTGCCACCGGGCAGGCCTCTTTGCGTTTAGGAAGGGCGGAACTACCAGTTTTTGGGGTTCTCGCCAGCTTCGGTTGCAGTTGGGTCTGCCGGAGCAGCGGGTGCGGCATCAGCCGGAGCCGAAGCTGCAGGCGCTGCAGGGTCGGCGGGCATTGCCGGAGCCGGTGCAGCAGGCGCGTCGCTTGCCGCGCTGTCGCTCGGTGCGGGTACGGCTGGCGCCTCAGGCGCAGCAGGTTCCGGTGCTCCAGCACTCATGCCGGCATCGGTCCCCATGCCCATACTGTCGCTTGCACCGGCGCTGTCACCAGCGTCAGCGCCCGTGTCTACGGGCGGCATTGCGCCACCAAGCGGACTATTGTCGTTGGTGCCCGGTGCCGCAGGCTGGTCGGTGTTTGTTGGCGGCATCGTACCCGTCATGTCGGCAGCGCCGGCGTCAGGAGCCGGTGCTGGTGCACTTCCCATGTCGTTAGCTTGCGGTGCAGCGGCTGCCGCGTTTTGATCGTCCGCCTTGGCGGGATCATCGTGATGGAATAGGCCCATATGTGCCCTCCTTTTTAATTTGTGTTAATGCTTACGCCCCTTCAGTATAGCAAGGTGATGCAAGCGGCGCGAATTATGCAAGACTAGGCGGGCCGATATTTGCCGCCCATCAGATCGTGGAGCTCGGCCTTATGCTGGCTTGCGGAGAGCTCACACACCCCTCTCATTCCGTCTGAGCCGCCCTCGCCGTATTGGTGTGCGCCGCCAATCGACAGCACAACAATATCTTCCAACCTACAAATACGAGTATCTCCGATGTACAGTATCTGTGCGGGCCTTGTAGGGGGGTCCTGGGCGTCATCCGCCTTAGACTCTTCTATACGGATGTGGCTGTAGAGTTTGCGCTTCTGCTCGTCGAATGACATGATTTTCCGCCAGGCAGCTTCGTACCGACTCAGTTTTTCCTCGTGCAAGGGCTGCGGCAATAACTTGCTGGCCTGCGCCTCCCGAACGCGCCACACATAACTCGCTAGCCCTTCAGAGGTAGTGTGGCCGAGCATCATTATGAACTCATCACCGGACACGCGGGCCAACCAGGGGTTATCTCCCTGCCGCGCATGACGCGACAACTCTGCTGCGGCTGCCCGCAGGGCGTGGTCGCCAATGTCATGCGTAAGGGCATCGTTTATACGTTTAAAGTTCGTCAGATCTACGAGCGCTTCTCCATACCCATAAGGACTGGCACCCTCTTCCTTAGATGTGCGCAAGAGACTATCTCGTATTTTTTCATACCCCACTTTGTTCGCCTGGCCGGTTAAGTGATCTTTGCCGAGCGCCGCTTCAGCATCTTGCCGCGCTCGCTCCTCTTTGCCGTGTGCGCGCTGTATGTACCATGTTTTATCGTACTCTGCCGCTGCCTCGAACGTTCTTTGAACGATACGTTGGCCGAGGCGGGCAGCCTCGTCCAACCTTGAGAGCTGGCTCCGCCGGACCCCTCCTACCTCACTAAAAAGGGCCAGGTGGCCGATGTCCTCCATAATCCAAATGAGAATGCGCTCGACTGCCTCCTCACTATGCCCGGGCCCAATGGTATAGCCTGACGCCCAGGTCACGAACCCGACGTATTGTTCAAACCCAGGGTCCGGCGGAGTAAAGGTAACTTCGAAGGTACCGTCTTCTTTTTCCACAATAGGGAATTCGTCACCCGAACCTTCTATCCGTAAATCCCTAAACCACTCCCGTGCCGTCGACAGGTTAGGGTATTGAGGGTCGAGTTCTTCCCATGGAATCAGGGGATCACCTTCGCCAAATTGTAGGGCATGCTCGCTCACGGTTTTGATCTTTCAGAAAATAGCGACACACTGTAACACAGCTTGCGTATTTTTGCAACGATCGCTGCTGTCGGTTCGTTAGTTTGATGCTAGACGACGATGCCGCTGCCGACTACCCGTTCGCCGTCGTACAGTACGGCGGACTGGCCGGGCGTGAGGGCACGCACCTCATCGGCCAGTGCCACTTGCCAGGTATCATCGGCCAATTTTTGTACATTCGTGACCGGGATGAGCGGTGCGCGGTAGCGCGTGCGGACGGTGTAGGCGCCGTGCGGGTCCGGTGGTTGGTTAATCCAGTGGACGGCGGCAAGGGTAAATTCACGGTGCCACAGGCGGTCGTCTTGCAGATCGCTCGTCACATACACCTCGTTCTTTTGCATGTCTTTGCCCACGACGTAATACGGCAAACCGCCGCCTACACCCAGACCTTGACGCTGCCCAATGGTATAAAATAACGCGCCGTCGTGCTCGCCCAACACCTTGCCCTGCTGATCGATAATCTTCCCTGGCTGTGTTGCCACAAATTGCTGCAGGAACTCTTTAATGCCCACTTTGCCTACGAAGCAAATGCCCTGGCTGTCTTTTTTCTCGGCTGTAGCCAGGCCAAACTGGCGGGCCAGGGCGCGCACCGCTGGCTTCTTATATTCGCCAATGGGCATGAGGCTTTTTCTGAGCACGGCTTCGGTTACGCGGCACAAAAAATAGCTCTGGTCTTTTTCGGGGTCGACGCCTGCTAGGAGCTGGCCATTTTTAATGCGCGCATAGTGGCCGGTGGCAATGAGGTCGGCACCATCGGCGAGCGCAGCGTGCAAAAACAATTTAAATTTAACCTCTTGGTTGCACATAATGTCCGGGTTAGGGGTGCGGCCGGCCTGATATTCATCGATCATATATTCCACCACTTTGTGGCGGTACTCCGTCTCGAAATCATACAGCTTAAAGGGGATGCCGAGCTGCACGGCCACGCGCTTAGCGTCCTGGTAATCTTCTTTCCACGGGCACTGCATGCCCGGTAGGTCCTGG
>DATGEW010000038.1:0-12799 GCA_035309745.1 Saccharimonadales bacterium (SeqCode) | reverse complement strand
AAAAAAGATTCCCGGCGTGAGTAGCATAGACGTCGTGGTTATCAACGACGGCTGCTCCGATGCAACCGTGCGCGTCGCCCAAGCGCACGGCGTCAAACATATCGTCCACCACGCCGGCACCCAGGGCTTGGCGCGCAGCTTCCGCGACGGGCTTATGGCGTCGCTGGATCTGGGGGCGGACATTATTGTTAACACCGACGGCGATAACCAATATCCCGGCACATACATCCCCGCGCTTATCCAGCCAATTATTGAACATCGGGCAGATATGGTAATCGCCGACCGCCAGATTGACCGCATCGATCACTTTTCGCGCACCAAAAAATTCCTCCAACGAGTAGGCACCCGCGTGCTGAACGCTGCCGCCGGCACCAGCGTCCCCGATGCGCCGAGCGGCTTTCGGGCATACTCGCGCGAAGCGGCAATCCGGCTCAACATCGTCACCAGTTTTAGTTACACCCTGGAAACGCTCATCCAAGCCGGGCGCAAAGGCCTAACGGTTGGTCACGTACCGATTACGGTCAACCCGAAAACGCGCGAATCGCGGCTGTTTCGCTCCACCCCCACCTACCTGGCGAGATCGGGCGTGGCTATTAGCCGCGCGTTTATCATGTACCGTCCGTACGTTGTCTTTATCAGCCTTGGCGCGTTGCTGTTTGCGGCAGGCATGGTGCCGTTCGTGCGCTACCTGTACTTTTTCTTTGCCGACCACGTGCATGGCCTGCGTCACATTCAATCGCTGCTCGTCGGCAGCGTGCTGCTCACGGCCTCGTTTATTTCCTTTACGCTGGGAATTGTGGCCGATCTTATCCGCATCAACCGGGTGCTTATTGAAGAATCATTGGAACAAGAAAAACGCCTGCGCTTTGTGCGCTCGGCTGCCAAACGATAACGCTAAAAATAGGTGCCGCCCTGGAACACGATCGGGCTCGTGATATCGTGCGCCACGCGGTTGGCCTGCAGAAGAACCTTATTCGGCCAGTACCACGATGGGTCGCTGCGCACCCAAAAACTGATAATGCCGCCGCCCTGCAAAAAGAGCAGGCAAGCGGCAATGGCGAGCGCAGCTTTCAGCCGAGGCAAAGGTCTGAGCACTATGCCCAGTGCCCGCCCGATCAAAATACCGGCGGGCAACAAAAGCGGCAGCAGATACCGGCCATTAACCGCCAGCACCGCACCCGCGGTATGATACTCCTTAAAATTATCAGCCCACAGCGCGCCCGTATACAGCACGGTCGCCAGGGCCAAAAATACCAAAAAACTATTTTCGCGCACCAGACGGTAGCCAGCAAGCAGCAACGCCACTACGCCGGCTATGACAATAAACACGAATGCAGCCGCCGGCAAGGGCAAAGGCGGATAATTTTCGTAATCGTTCGCTGGACCGCTAATCATAAAGAACAGGCGGTAATGCAAACCTTCGAGCCACTCGCCCGTGTAGGTCACCGCGTTAAGCGGGAGTGGTTGCGGCGTGGCGGCGCGGTAGGCTTTGTAGGCAAAATCGCGGGCCCATGGGCCGTAGCTGAAACATTCATCCTGGCTGAGCACCGCGGCGCAGTCCGGAATCACTTGGTGGTACGACTTAATATTTGTGGCGTAGCGCTGGGCAAATAAACCGGCGGCCAGCACAATGCCCGCAGCCAGGCCAGCAAGCACTTTTACCGGCAGCCCGCGCCACGATTGCAGCAGCGCTCGCGCCAGCGTGCGGCCCTGCGTCTTAAAAGCCCACGCGCATTCCCATGCCACAAACAGCCAGCTGGCCGCGAAAAGCGGCAGAAAAGCGTACTTAACCAAACTCGTCAGCAGGCAAACGATAAGCAGCACCGCAAGCGTGGCCAGCGGTATTCGTTTCTGGCGCAGCTGTTCGCGCACCTCCCAAACGAGCAGACACGTCCAGGCGACGAGCGGAAAGAGCAGGTTATCGTAGTTTATTTGCCCGGCGACGAGCGGCACGATAGGCAAGAGCACGAACAAGGCGAGCATCAGGTTGGCGAGCGCCGGCGAAATCTTCGTTCGCCGCAGCAATCGATAAAACAACACTTGCCCGCTGCCGAACAGCAGCACATTTATCAGCCGCAGCACCACGATTTGCAGCGTTTGGCTGTGGGTGCCGAGCGTCAGCAGCCGGTACGGAAAACTCATCAAATAGTGGTACAAATATGACGGATCGCGTGCCACAGCCCCGAAGCTGCTCGAATTGGCCGGCTGCCCGCTTAAAAACGGCAGCCAGTGATGGCTATATATTTTGATAATGCCGAAGTGAAAATCTTCGTCAAAGGCCATCGGATACCGTGCCGACAGCGCCACCCACACACTTTCGAACACAAAAAAGGCCAGCACGACATACAGAAACCGGCGTGACGCAAGAATGCGGGCAACAGCTTGGACGAACAAATTCATAGCAAGTGCTTCCAATTATACAGCTCAAACTGAAGCGCCGCTGCATAACCCGGGAATGCTATACTTTGCTTTATGAAGCAACGCATCCGCCGCGTGCTAGCGCCGGTGATTATCGCGGCGACCATTGCCGCTTTTGGTTACTACTTGCACGGCCACCCGGCAACGGTGCACAGCTTGGGGCGCGTGCCGCTGAGCACGCTCGCTGTGCTGCTGGGCTTATACGTTTTGTTTTTTGTCGCCCTGGCGCTTATGACGCGGGCCAGCCTTAAAGTGTACCAAAAAACCATGACCGTCCCGGAAAACTTGCTGTTTAACATCTATTCGTCACTGATTAACTTTTTCGGGCCGGGACAGAGCGGGCCGGTGTTCCGCGGGGCGTACCTTAAAAAGCGGCACAATATTACCGTAAAGCAGTATATGTTCACCACGCTGCTGTATTACGGTTTTTTTGCGGTCATCAGCGCGCTGTTCATGTGCGTGGGATCGCGGCCGTGGTGGCAAACGACGCTGGTTGTCGTGGCAGCAGCAGTGGGGAGCATGCTCATCATCGCGCGGTACCGGCGCCGCGCTGAACTGGGCAAATCGGCGGGGATACATTGGCCGAGCGTCGGGTGGATTTTTGGGGCCACAGCACTGCAGCTTGGCCTGCAAGCCGTCATTTATATGGTCGAGCTACACGGCGTCGGCGCCCACGCCTCGTTCGGCCAAGTGCTGGCCTATACCGGAGTAGCCAACTTCGCCTTATTTGTATCGCTCACACCCGGCGCCATAGGCATCCGGGAGTCGTTTTTGGTGTTCAGTCAGCACCTGCACCATATTTCCAGCGGCTCCATCGTGGCAGCCAACCTTTTGGACCGCGGCACCTACCTTTTGCTGCTCGTCATTCTGGGTTGTATTGCGCTCGGCCTCCACGCGCGGGAGCGGCTCGGCGTCGGCAACCTCAAGGAAAAGCAGTAAGATGGATGCTATCATACATATATGAACTGGCTGGACGCTTTACTCCTGCTGTTTTTGCTGGTCACGCTGGTACGTGGGACAGAGGTGGGGTTTGTACGACAATTTTTCTCTACCGTCGGGTTGTTTGGCGGCTTGTTTCTGGGCGCATGGCTGAGCGGCAAACTGAGCCCCTTGGCGCATAGCGTTAATGACCGGGCGATGATTGCCATATTTATTACCGCCGCTTGCGCGCTCGCCGCTATGATGGTGGGCGAATACGCTGGCTGGCGAATTAAATTTAAGCTCAGCGAAGCCAACATCATCGATAGAATCGACCGCATTTTAGGCGCGGCGCTTGCTGGCGTTACGCTGCTGGCCATGGTATGGCTGTCGACGGCGATTGTCCGCAACTTGCCGGACGGCGTGCTTGAACGGCAAATCCGTACCTCGCACATTGTGAGCGCACTCAACCAAGAGCTGCCCTCGGCGCCAGACGTACTTACTAGCCTTGGCCATCTTATTGAGCCCAACGGCTTCCCGCAGGTATTTACCGGCCTTGAGCCGGCGCCGCGCACCAATATCCAGGTCCCGAATATTGGCGATCTTACCGCGGCCGTCCGCGCCGACGCTGCCTCGGTTGTAAAGGTTGAAGGGCAGGGCTGCGGCGGCATCGTAGAGGGCTCCGGCTTTGTGGCGGCAGCGGATGAAATCATCACCAATGCCCACGTAGTGGCTGGCGTGAGTCACCCGTTTGTCATTGATGGCAATGGCGCCCACCACGCCACGGTGGTCTTCTTTGACCCCAACCTCGACATGGCCGTGCTGCGCGCCAGCGGTTTGGCCGGCAAGCCGTTGGCTATGAGCACACAAACAGCGGAAGACGGCGCACCGGTCGCCATCGTGGGGTATCCGGGCGGCGGCGATTTCAGCGCCAAGCCAGCGGCGATTCTCCAGACGTTCACTGCCACCGGCCGCAATATCTACAACCAGGGGCACACCGACCGCCAGGTGTACTCGCTAAAAGGTGACGTCGAGCAGGGCAATTCCGGCGGCCCGCTCATTGATAAAGACGGTTCGGTAGTAGGCGTGGTATTTGCGCGTTCCACCAGTTACGATAACGTCGGCTACGCACTCACCGCCGACCACGTTGCCCAAGAATTTGCCGCCAACCAGTCGAACACCGCCGCGGTGAGTACCGGCTCGTGCGCAGAGTAGGGTATACTAGCCTCATGGGTAAAACTCCTGCCAAAACGAAATCGACCGCCACGAAGCCGGCAGCCCCACCGGCCGCACAAAAGCTGCCATCATTCCAAAAGGTGTTGCCGTGGATACTCGTTGTTGGCGGCATTATTGGCCTCATCTGCTCGTTTATTATCGCGTTCGACGAGTTCAAACTGCTGCAAAACCCCACGTTCCGTCCCAACTGCGATCTCAACCCCATCATCAGCTGCGGTTCGGTCATGCAATCCAAACAAGCGCACGCCTTCGGATTCCCCAACCCATGGATCGGCCTGATGGCGTTCCCGGTGCTCATATGCGTCGGTGCGGTGCTGCTCTCCGGCGTCAGAATTACCAAACGCTGGTTTTGGCTCGGGCTGGAAGCCGGCACTGTTTTCGGCCTGGCCTTTGTGCACTGGCTCTTTTTTGAGACGGTGTACCGCATCCATGCACTTTGCCCATACTGCATGGTGGTTTGGGTAGTAACGATTACTACATTTTGGTATGTCACGCTTTGCAATATTGAAGCAGGGAACGGCAAGCTTACGGGCGGGGTTGCGAAGCTCGGCAATTTTGTGCGCCGACATCACCTTGACATTCTCGTGCTATGGTTTTTGGTTATCGCCGCGCTCATTCTTAAACACTTCTGGTACTATTACGGCCGTAATTTTCATATATAGCTCACCGCACCGGGCCGTTCGCTAGACCGCTTATGGTTTTCTGTTACAATGAAATGTAACGATGGCAACGCCACAGCATAAATTTATTACGCGGACTGCCGAAGCTCCGGCTGCGGCCTTAGGTCGGGCGGTGCTGATGACTCAGGTAGTGCGCGATGCCAGCCTCAACAACAAGGTCATTCAAAAAACAAAAGATTACTGGCTGATGCTGGGTCCGGGCTTAACCACGGGCGCTTCCGACGACGACCCGTCGGGCATTGCCACTTACAGCCAGACCGGGGCGCAATTTGGCTTCGGCTTGCTTTGGCTGGCGCCGTGGACCTTCCCACTCATGGCCATCGTGCAAGAAATGTGTGCCCGCATCGGCCTGGTGACCGGCCGGGGGCTGGCTGGCAACATCCGCGTCATTTACAGCAAGCATATTTTGTATGCTTGCACGCTGCTGCTGTTTGCCGCCAACGCTTTTAACATCGGTGCCGACCTCGGCGCCATGGCCAAGGCGGTGCAACTGCTCAATCCGCACTTCAGCTTTGGGTGGCTGGTGGTGGGACTCACGCTGCTCAGCCTGCTGCTACAAATTTTCACGCCCTACGCGCGCTATGCCAAGTACCTCAAGTGGCTGGCGCTTATTTTGCTGTCGTATATTGTGTCGGCGGTGCTGGCTCACCCAAATTGGGGGCAAGTGCTGCACCATACGCTCGTGCCGCACCTCGCGTTTAACAAAGAACAAATTTTGCTGGTGACCGCTATTTTGGGTACTACTATTTCGCCGTACCTGTTCTTTTGGCAGACCAGCCAAGAAGTAGAAGAGCAGGTGCTGGAAGGCAAGCTCACCGTTAAAGAACGGCGGAATGCCGACGCGCACGACGTAAAATCGATGCGCATCGATGTGTGGTCCGGTATGCTGCTGTCTAACCTGGTGATGTTCTTTATTATTGCTGCAGCCGGCGGCATTTTATTCCCGCACGGTATTACGCACATCCAAACCGCGGCCCAGGCTGCCGAGGCGCTCCGGCCGTTTGCCGGCAATGCGACGTACTTTTTGTTTGCCATCGGTATTATCGGCACCGGGTTGCTGGCGATTCCGGTATTGGCCGGCTCCAGCAGCTACGCCATTGCCGAAAGCCTACGCTGGAAGGAGGGGCTGTACCGCGACCTGGGCCAGGCCAAAGCCTTTTACGGCGTCATTATTATTTCTATGCTCGTAGGCCTGGGCATGAATTTTGTCGGCCTCGACCCGATAAAAGCACTTATTTACGCCGCGGTCGCCAACGCAATTGTGGCGCCGGTGGTTATTTTCTTTATCGTGCGCATCAGCGGCAGCAAAAAATTCATGGGCGGCTGGGCCAACAAAAAGTACGTCACCGCCATAGGCTGGGTCATTTTCGCCCTCATGCTCCTAACAGCCGTCGCCGCCATCGTCAGCTTGTTTTAGCCAACTACAGCTATTCGTGGCGCAGAGCTTCAATAGGGTCTTTGCGGGCGGCCTTCAGGGCGGGGGCAGTGCCAAACAGCACGCCAATCGCTACCGACACAATGGCCGCCGCAAGCATGGCATGCCACGAAAATACCGGCTTGATATCGGTGTACATATATAATATCCCTTCCACGACGAGCGACAGCGCCACACCAATCACGCCGCCCACCATGCTGAGCACCGTCGCCTCCAGCATAAACTGCGAAAGGATTTGCCGCGAGGTAGCGCCCAGCGCCTTGCGCACGCCAATCTCGTGCATCCGCTCGGTGACGCTCAGCAGCATAATGTTCATGATACCCACGCCGCCCATCAACAGGGAAATAATCGCCACGGCAGTAACCCATTCGGTAAGCAGCTGCACCGTACCGCTGCCGAGCGCCTCAGTTTGCTGGGGGCTGAGCACGGTAAAATCTTGCTGACCGCCGTGCGCGGTGCGCAAATGGTCGGTCACGCTGGCAATAACGGCCGCCACGTGCTTCGGGCTGTCCGGTTTAGCGAGCAGCACATACACGTTGGCATTGTTTTGGGTGAGCAGGGCGGCCGTCTGGTAGGGTATGAAAATGGCGTCGTCAAAACTGGCCGTAGGTGAGAATGGCACCTGCTTAAAGCTGGAAAATACACCGCGCACCGTAAAGGTCTGACCCCGCCAGGTAAAGGTCTGACCGAGCGGCACCGGCTCGCCAAACAAATCGACCGCTGCGCGCGGGCCAATAACCGCGACATTGGCGTTCTCCTCGCTGGAGTCCCAAAAGCCACCCTGCGCCACCGGCTGGTTCAGAATATGGGGCAGATCGGCATCGGTAGAAACGAGCAGCGCGTTCTGCGGCTTCTGCCCGTTGGCCTGCACCATACCCGACGCCAAACCGAGCGGCGCCGTGAGCGCCACACCCGGCGTTTGCCGCACGGCGTCTACGTCTGCCACTGTAAGGCCGGGCACACCTAACCCAAACAGCATATCGTTCGTGGCCGTGCCTACAGTGCCGGTTTTGCCGACGGCTCCTGGCCGCACGGTAATAAGATCTTTGCCAAAATGAGTCAACTGCCCGGCGACCTGGTGTTTCACCCCTTCGCCAATACCCACCACCGTCACCACGGCCACCACCCCGACAATGACACCCAACATCGTGAGCACACTGCGCCACTTGGCCGCGCGGACGCCAGAAAGCGCCATGCGCACGTTGCCACGCATGATGGCGCTCACTTTTTGCCCCTTGCAGCCGCACGCCTGGTTCGCGGTTTCGCCGCTTTCTTAGCCGGCTTTTTAGCGACCGGCTGAGTGCGCAGTTGTTTGCCTTCGGGCACCGCCTTCATCAGCGTAGACACACCGGCGAGCATGTCTTCTTCGGTAGTGGTGTGGAGGCTGTACATGCTGCGTTTCGCCGTCTTGGCAATTTCGCCTATGGCCGTCCGCTCGTCCTCAACCACCGCGCCGTCGTGCATATAGACCACACGCGTGGCGTAGCGGGTAAGTTCGGGGTTGTGAGTCACGAACAGAATGGTGTTGCCGGTTTTGTGAATTTCGCTCAGCAATTCCATAACCAGACGCGAGCTGGCGCTGTCCAAGTTGCCGGTGGGCTCGTCGGCAATAATAATTGTAGGGTCGTTAATGAGCGCCCGGGCAATCGCCACGCACTGCGCTTGGCCGCCGCTCAAATGGCGCGGATAAAAGAACTCCCGGCTGGTGAGGCCGACACGCTCCAGCATATCCATGGCCCGTTTCACCCGGGTGCGCGCACCAATGCCTTTGTAGGCCAGCGGCAAAGCAACATTTTCCAGCACGGTCAGGCGCGGCAACAGGTTAAAAAACTGAAACACGAAGCCGATGGTGTCGCGCCGGATTTTCGCACGCCGGCTTGGCCGCAGCCGCTCCACGGCACGCCCGTGCAAACGGTACGCACCGTGCGTCGGCCGGTCGAGCAGACCGATAACGTTCATCAGCGTCGACTTCCCGCAGCCGGACGGGCCCATAACCGCCACAAATTCGCCCTCGTCAATCTCCAAGTTAACTTCGTCCAGCGCCACCGTTGTCGCGTCTCCGAAGCCGTACAATTTACTAACGTCCTGCAGCTTGATGATTGCCATTATCCCTAGTGTACCTTCGCCATTACACCGTCTGCAAGGTGTTTTTGTTGCAGTTTTTGCGATATAATGACCGCTGGACGGTGGGTTTGCGTGGGGAGTGGCATCGGTGCAAGAAGTAAGGAGAGGTCGCATAGCTGGTCTAGTGCGCTCGCTTGGAAGGCGAGTACAGGGGCAACTCTGTCGAGGGTTCGAATCCCTCCCTCTCCGCCAACCTAAAAAAGCCTGCTTTGTAGTAGGCTTCTTTAGTTGTTGAAACAGACCCCACCTCCCCAGTCATGAAAAAAGATTGACGCTGCGTCAATCTTTTTTCATGGGGCAATAGTAGGATATACTTGTTCTAAACGGGATAAGAACGGAGATACTGATGGGAAGCTCTGCGATTTTAACGAATATTGCGATCAAGAATTTCAAACTATTTCGCTCATCCGAATCATTCGAGCTTGCTCAAGGTACGTACTTCATAGGTACTAATAATTCCGGTAAAACGACCGCTCTGCAAGCGATAAGGTATTTTTTTGATGACAACCTATACGAATCAGGTGACTTTCTCAATAGAACGGAAGCAAATAGTCGCAAGACCAACTCGCGCACATCAGAAATCAGTGTAAGCTTTGATCTCGGAGGGGTTAATAAAAAACGCCTTCGCGAAACTCTTGTTAAAAAGTATGGCAAATCCCTGACGGTTGCAAAACTTGTCAAGCAAACAGATACCGGAGTTCTGGAGTATCGCTATCGACTAAATCTCGTCGAGACAGACTGGGATAATCTCCCGCCCGACGTTAGAGAACTCATTCAAAGCATAAAAGTGAACTATCTCCACCCGCAGAGAGGCGCCGAATTGCTTGAGGATGCTCAAATAAAATTGCGAAGAAGACTACTTGACAACTGGGGTCGTGCTCGTGCAGTAACACAGAGCATGCGTGACCTAGAGGAGCAGTGGGATTCGTTCCGAACAACTGCAACACAATATCTATCCGACAGCCTACAGGCAAACATACAAAGAGTTTGGCCAGACGGACAAGTCAGTATTGACTTACCTCGTGACATAAAGGACATATTAGCAATATCAGACATAAGTTTCTCTGGGTACAAAGGAGCCCCTTCGGTAGATCTACTTAACCAAGGGTCGGGCGCACAGTCATTGATTCTATATTTTACGCATTACATGCTTGATATTGACCGTACAGCACATCGAGCTGCAGAACATCATCCGATATGGTTACTCGAGGAACCTGAATCATTTATGCATCCAGATCTTATTTCCCAGTTTGGAACTGAAATCAACTCCAGTGCATGGACGGATAACATACCTTTGGTTGTTTCAACCCATTCATCAATCCTTCTAAGTCGGAGCAGGATGCTCGGCAAAGACTCTTTTTGGCACTCGTTGTCGCAGGAACGTGGCAGCGTCTCGAAGTCTTCTGACCAATGGACAAATGCAGAAATCGACGATATTGGCAAATTGATGGGAGACAGTAACTTTAAGTTTTACTTTGAGGCGGCTAAAAGTAACACAACGATTTACTCGGAAGACGAAAGAAGAGAAACCCTTGATGGCCTCATCCGATCCGGCATCAATGTTACTAAGAGTGTGAAAGGTATAACGAAGTTCAAGCAAATGGTGAATACTTTACTTGCCTTGGACAAAAACATTTTGCGCTCAAGAATGATTGTGTTAGTAGACAATGACGATGGCTTCCGAGAAATCGAAAATATTATAGAAACGAGGGAGATTGCATCACGCTCACAATTTAAACTATTTCAGGTTAAGGAGTTGCAGGGTGCATTCGTAATAGTCCTACCGGATAATTACGCTGCAGAGGATTTATACACAGAACTCGCTTCGCGGCTTGACGTGGTGGCTAACGAAGTGTTCGATGCGAATCTGAAACTCAAAGGTTCACAATCGATGGACCTTAGTAGTCTTGTAACTAAATTCAGACACAACAATCCACGTAATCGAGAGGAAGCCCTAAGAATCATCCGTAAGCACGATGAGTTCAAATTACGGTTTTGGCGGACTGTCGATGATAAGGGGTGGAAAGTTGCGCCAGAGAACGTCGAAGCCATACTTAAACTCATAAGCGAAGCTGAAAAGCATTAGCGCCCCACACGTAGGAATTATAGTTCGAATCCTTTACATCCAGAGCATGGCTAATCTAGTGATTGTGAAAAATCATACACGTTTAGTGGTCGAGCCGGCGTAGTGTAAAAGCATGGCTGCTACGACCGCTATGTATGAGGTGCTCGACGAAGCGGGCCACAAAACCGGCAAGATTCTCGACCGCGAAACGGTGCACAAGCAACAATTGTGGCACGAAGTGGTGAACATTTGGATTATGAACCACAAGGGCGAGGTGCTGTTACAGCTGCGCTCGCCGGAGGTAGAATTATCGCCCAATGTGTGGGACGTGGCCGTGGGCACGCATTTGCGGCCGCACGAGGATCCAGCGGCAGCCGCCCAGCGCGGGCTTTCCACCGAGCTCGGCCTGAGTGTCGCGCCAACCGAACTCAGGCATTTATTTAACATCCAGGCCGCCAACCCGATGCCTAATGGCACGAAGCACCGTGTGCTCGGGCACGTCTTTTTGTTGCAGCAGGAACTCGACCCCGCAAATATAACCTTCAACCCGAATAAAATTGCCCAGCTCGCCTGGAAACCGCTCGAACAAATCGTGGCCGATATTGGCGACAGCGACACAGCCCGGCACTACTTCCCGCGCGAAGGCACGTATTATCCGCAACTATTCGACGCGCTCATGGCCGCCGCCCCACCCGAACTCGGGCAGTAGCACCCTAGTTGTTGCGTAACAGGCGTATACTAGACAAATGATCGACAGCAACCAACAAACCATCCAAGCCTACGAAGCGCACGTCAAAGAATACATGGAAGGAACGCCGCAGGACGTTTCCGATGCCGAAAAGGAATGGTTTAGCCGTATGCTGTCTGGCTTACCGAAAAACGCGAGCATACTGGAAATCGGCAGTGCCACTGGCCGGGATGCGGCCTATGTAGAAAGTCTTGGCTACACGGTAGAACCAAGCGATGCGACTCGAGCTTTTGTACGTCTGCTCACCCAGGCAGGGCATACTGCGCGCCTGCTCAATATTCTTACTGATGAACTTACCGGACCATACGACCTGATTTTTGCAAAGGCTGTACTGCTTCACTTTACCCCAAGCGAAGTAAGTCAAGTGATACGCAAGGTGTGGGCGGCATTAGCTCCACGCGGCAGGTTCGCATTTACAGTAAAAGAAGGGGTCGGCGAGGCTTGGTCTGCGGAAAAGCTTGGCGTTCCACGATATTATTGTTATTGGACAATGGAGGCTATAGAAAAAGTCGTGCGCGACGCCGGCTTCACAAAGACCCAGCTGGCAGGCGACCGGGTAAACGCCAAAACCTCCTGGGTGCAGGTGATCGCGAGTAAAGAGTAATGGAAGATGTATTTCACCTCGGCGTTAAAGCACTCATAGCGAATGAAAAGGGCGAGGTGCTGCTTCTCAAAGCCAATCCTGCGCATATCCATGGCGCAAACGAAGGCAAAGAATATTGGGATTTGCCCGGCGGGCGCATCAAAAAAGGTGAAACGGTAGAGGCGACGCTCCGACGGGAAGTCGCCGAAGAAACCGGCATCACTCGCCTTTCGCACATTAAGCCGCTGGGCATGGTGTTATCGAACCTGCGCCTGCACCTGCCCGACAGCAAAGACACCGTGGGCCTGGTTCTGGCAATCTACACTTGTACCATTCCCAAGGATGCCTCGCTCGTACTTTCGGAAGAGCACGACGGCCTGGCTTGGCTGCCCAAAAAACGCGCCGCCGAATTGCTGCGGGTAAAATTTTCGCCCGAGTTTTGCGACCTGCTGACCCGAATGTAATTTTTGTAACACCTCCGGCTGCGAACAAGCGCTATACTGTACCCATATGAAGCTCACGAAATACAATCACGCGTGCATTGTACTAGAAGAGCGGGGCGACAAACTGGTTATTGACCCCGGCGTATTTA
>DATGEW010000037.1:0-3365 GCA_035309745.1 Saccharimonadales bacterium (SeqCode) | reverse complement strand
AGCCGCGCACCTCACGAAGAAATATCGCAAAAAAGTGGCGGTAAGCGACCTGAGCTTTGTAGTCGAAACGGGCAAAGTGACCGGCTTTTTGGGTCCGAACGGTGCTGGCAAAAGCACCACCATGCGGCTGATGCTCGGCCTGGACAACGGCGGTGGCAGTACGACATTTGACGGCAAACCGCTGCACAAATACGTCCGTCCGTCGCAGGTGGTTGGTATTTTGTTAGAGGCCAAGGCCTTTCACCCCACCCGTTCGCCGCGCCAGCATCTGCGGATTTTGGCTGACGCCGGCGGCATTCCCACGGGCCGCGTCGAAGAAGCGCTCGAACTGGTCGGTCTTTCCGATGTGGCCAAGAAAAAACCAGGCAAATTCAGCCTGGGCATGAGCCAGCGCCTGGGTATTGCCGCTGCTATCCTTGGTAAACCAAAATATCTGATGCTCGACGAGCCGGCCAACGGCCTCGACCCCGAAGGCATTGCCTGGCTGCGCGACTTTCTGAAAGACTATGCCGATAAAGGCAACGCTGTGTTTGTCTCCAGCCACCTGCTCAGCGAAATGTCGCAAATGGCCGACAACGTGGTGGTCATTGGCAAAGGCAAGCTCATTGCCAGCGGCTCTATCAAGCAAATTATTTCAGGCAGCACTCATTCCGGCGTGTTTGTACGCGCCGACGGGCTCAGCAAGCTGGAAAAGGCCTTTGCTGAAAAGCAATGGTCGTTCGAAAAGGCCGACGGCGGCCTCAAAGTAAGCGGCGTAAAAACAGATGAAATCGGCAAGCTCGCCTTCAAAACCGGTGTGCCAATTTTAGAACTCGCCAACCATGCTGCTTCGCTGGAGGAAGCCTTCCTGGAGCTGACCGCCGGCAGTGAGGAATACCAAGCCAAAAGTGAGGGCAAAAAATAATGTTGGGCACACTCAAAGCCGAATTCCGTAAACTCGTTACCGTGCGCACCACCTATGTGTTCGTCGGGCTGGCCATTTTGTTCGTGCTGTTCTATGCCGGATTCATCGAGGGCTATCACTTAAGCGGCCACGACCTGCTCAACCGCAACTTGTTCAACGAAGATGTGGTGGGTGCGCTCACCTCGTTGCCGATGGTGTTTGGCGCCATCGTGGCCATCTTGCTCATGACGCACGAATACCGGCACAACACCATTATGTACACGCTCACCGCGTCCAACAGCCGCACCAAAGTGCTGGCCAGCAAATTTATCACGGTTGCCGTGTTCGCGCTGCTGCTCACCGCAGTGGTGGGCGTACTGGCGCCGCTGGCATCGTACGTGGGCGTGCACTTGCACGGACACACGCTTGCGCCGCAGCTCGTTCAGTACCACAGCCTGGTGTGGCGCGCGCTGTTCGAGGGCTGGGCCTATCTTATGATCGCCTTGCTGCTGGGAGTGCTCATCCGCAACCAAATTGGCGCCATCGTGTCGCTGTTCGTTATCCCCACGCTCGAGCAAGTACTCGGCCTGCTGCTCAAAGAGAAAACCGTGTACCTGCCGTTTAACGCGCTGAACGCCATTTTGTCCAAGCCCGAGCGCGGCACCCTTAGCTACGGCCACGCCGCGCTCATTACGGGCGCCTACCTGCTCGGCGGCTGGCTCATCGCCTGGTATTTATTCGTTCGCCGCGACGCAAACTAGCGCCGGGCAAAAATAAAAATGCCACCTCAAGGGTGGTATCTTTATTTGGTGGCGCTGAAGCGACAACCTTTGAACGTATGATAGCAGATTTGGCGCAGTGGTTATTGACCATCCGACGCCGGCATGCGGCAAGAACTACAAACTGCGGCTAGTGCTTCATATGAACTGAGCTACCGCTATTAAAGACGGTAGCCCGACGGTTTTTGAACCGAAGTCTGAAGGATTAGGCCTGCTCAGGTGGCTGCGCCAGAGCCTGGAGCTGGGGTAGTACTGGCTCTTGGAAGTACTGCTCAGGAACGACAACGTAAGGAGCATTATCGGGCTGCCGGTCAAAGGTGAGGTAAGGAGCAAGCCCTACTGAACCTGCCCATGCGCGGATTGCTGCTGCATTACTAAGGGCCTGCTCTGGTGTTACGAAACCCTTACCGCCCAAGCGGATTTCTTCTACTAGGAGCACCATTCTACCCAACAGGTGTGGTTTGCCAGTAGATCCACCGTCGATCCAGCTGTCAGGGTGTCGGTACTCTCTTAGGACGTCAGCGCCAACCTCAGCTGGTGTACGCGTATCAACGGCTCCAGCTTGGGGAGTTCCCGCCCCTTCTTGGCCGCGACTGCGACGAAGCGGATTACGCATAGGGCAACATTATCATATTTATGCCATTGAGTCAATGGTGGGGGCGGTTGGAGTTGAACCAACCACCAAGCGGTTATGAGCCGCCTGCTCTAACCGATGAGCTACGCCCCCGCATCGTTACTTCATTGCTTGTGCAAGTAACAGGGGTAGTATAGCAGATAGTTGCCCGTCTGCGGTATACTGTAGTTACTGCATAATGCACGAAAAAATCAAAACGTACCAAGAATATCTTGAAAAGCACCTCGAACGCTTCCGCGACGTGCAGTTTATTGGCGTGATGTTCTTTTTAGTGGTGCTATTGCTCATTACCTGGAGCGGCGTGAAGGCCATCGATGCGAATTACGCCCTGCAAAAACAAATCGCCGGTTTGCAGCAGCAAAATACGGTGCAGCAACTGGCCAACAATAACCTGAAATTGCAGAACCAGTACTACAATTCTTCACAATACCTTGAGCTGGCTGCCCGGCAGGATTTCGGTCTGGCCGCACCGGGAGAAACCGTGCTGGTGGTCCCGCACAACGTGGCCATGGCGCACACCGTAACCCTGCCGCAGGACCAGCCAGCCGCTACAACCGCAAAAAGCGGTAAAACGCCCGCCTACCAGCGTAACTTTCAAGCCTGGATGAACTTCTTTCTGCACCGCCCGCAGGCCGCTAATTGACAAGCGTACCTCTGTTTGGTATAGTTAACTAGCTCTAAGGGCGATATCGCGGGGTGGAGCAGCGGCAGCTCGCGTGGCTCATAACCACGAGGTCGCAGGTTCGAGTCCTGCCCCCGCAACCAAGAAAATCTAACCTCTGTTATAGTGACAGAGGTTTTTTGTTCACCTAAAATTCCCCAAGGAGTAGTGATCCGAGCATTGTTTGGTCGATGGTATAGTGTGCTATATGAAAGCAATATTTCTAGATAGAGACGGCACCATTAATGCTGGTGTGCCGAGGTATGAGCGTATCGACAGCGTAGATAAGGTAGAACTACTAAGTAATAGCGTAAAAGGCCTTGCCATACTATCCACCCTAGATTATATGGATTTTTTCGTCACAAATCAGGCAGGCCTGGCAGAGGGATTAATCACGCAAGCTGACTT